>JABWCR010000001.1 GCA_013359125.1 Armatimonadota bacterium
CTCCCCAAACTCTGGCGAGTTTAGGGAGGGGAGCGAAAGCCATCGGATCGGACGGGCCAGGCAGAAGCCTGGCGTTCCGAACGACGGGTGTGGGGATCGGACCGGGAGGGCGAGCGTCCCCGCGAGCCGAAGGGGAATCTGCGCGAATGTAGCACAAAACTGAGTACGAATCGGCTACATCTCGCGGCGCCATTCGAGGGCGGAGGCGATGGTGGCCGCGTCGGCATAGTCCAGATCGCCGCCCACGGGCATCCCGTAGGCAATTCGAGAGACCTTGACGCCCGTCGGCTTCAGCATTCTCGCCGCGTAGAGCGCGGTCGTGTCGCCCTCGACGGTAGGGCTGGTGGCAATGATCACTTCGCTCACTTCGCCGTCAGACGCCCGCGCTATTAGTTCGTTCAATCGCAGTTTTTCCGGGTTCACGCCGTCTTGGGGCGATATCAGCCCGTGCAGCACGTGATAGAGCCCGTGATACTCGCCCGCCCGCTCCAGTGCCACCACATCGCGGGCGTCCGCCACCACGCAAATCTGGTCGCGCCTTCGTCCGGGCGATTGGCAGATCTCGCACACGGCGCCCTCGGCCAAAAAACCGCACAGCGTACAAAACCCGACTGTCGAGCGCATGGTCAGCAGTTCTTCGGCAAACTCTTGAATCTCCTCGACTGGGCGGCGCAACAGAAAGAGCGCCAGGCGCTGGGCCGATTTGGGACCCACGCCCGGCAGGTTCTCCAATCGGCGCGTCAGTCGCTCCAGAGTGCGGGGAAAGAGCATTCTGCGCGGGCGCTAGAAAGGCAGGCCGCCGCCTAATCCGCCGGTCAGCGCGCTCGTCCTTTCGGCTCTCACTTTTTCGGCGTTGGATTGCGCTTCGCGCACCGCGCCCACTATCAGGTCTTGCAGCATCTCCACGTCGTCCGGGTCTACGGCATCCGGCTGGATAGAGAGCGCCACCAGTTCGCCCTTGCCGCTGACGGTCGCTTTGACGACGCCTCCGCCGGCAGTAGCCTCCACGCGCTCTGCGTCCAATTCTTCTTCCAGGCGCTGCGCGTCTTCCATCATCTTCTGCGCCTGTTTCATCAGGTCTTGCATATTGCCCATTCCGCCGGGCAGCTTTGGCATTTTCATGGTCGTCCTCCCGAGAGTTCGTTCAGATTTATACCCCGAACGGCCTCTCTCTCGAAGGATTCTTGCCAATGTCGCATAATAACGCTAACAGGAGACCCTTCTATGAGGAAGCGCTTGATCGCCGGAAACTGGAAGATGCATCTGACCCCGCCCGAGGCCGCGGCCTATGCCGAGCAGCTCTTGCGCCACATTCCGGACCTGGATCACCAGGATGTGGCCGTTTGTCCGGCGTTCCCGGCGTTGGGCGCGGTCTCGTCGGTCTTGTCGGGCACGCACATCGGACTGGGAGCGCAGAACCTGTTTTGGAAGGAGCAGGGCGCCTACACGGGGCAAGTCTCGCCCTCGATGATCGTCAGTTGCGGTTGTCGGTATGTCATATTAGGGCACAGCGAGACGCGGGGGCGGTTCGGCAAAACGGACAGCGAGGACGATTTGGCCTACTTTGCCGAGAGCGACGCGACGATCAACCGCAAGATAAAGGCGGCTTTGCCGCACGGTTTGACGCCGATTTTGTGCGTCGGTGAAACTTTATCCGAGCGAGAATCTGTCAAAACGGATGAGGTTATCGCGAATCAGTTGGAAGGCGCGCTGGCAGGGATCGACGGCGAGGAACTCTATGGCCTGGTCGTGGCGTATGAACCTGTGTGGGCTATCGGCACGGGCCAAGCGTGCGAGCCGGACGAGGCGGAGCGGATTTGCGGGCAGATTCGGGCAAAACTGGCAGATATGCTTGGAACCGAATGCGCCGAGTCTTGCCGGACGCTTTATGGCGGCAGCGTGAACGGCGCCAATGCGGGTTCGTACTTAAAACTGCCCAGTGTGGACGGGGCTCTGGTAGGCGGCGCGAGTCTGAAGTCCGAGGAGTTTGCTCGCATTGCAATAAGTTAAAAGAACGGGAATGCCGACAATCAATTAGCGTGGAGGAGCGTTTATGAACATCGCTGTCTTGGGCAGCGGTTACGTGGGCTTGGTTACGGGCGTTGTTTTTGCAGACTTGGGCAACGATGTCTGGTGCGTGGATACCGATCCGGCCAAGGTCGAGGCGATCAATGCGGGCCGGGCGCCTTTCTTCGAACCGAGCATTGAAGAGTTCCTTCAGCGCAACTTGGCCGAGGGCCGATTGCGAGCGACCACCGATGTGGACGGGGCTGTGGCCAAGTCCTCGGTCGTTTTCATCACCGTAGGCACGCCTCCCCGCGATACTGGAGAGCCCGATCTTCGATATGTCGAAGAAGCCGCGGCAACGATCGGACGAAATCTAAACGATTACAAGATCATTGTAACAAAGTCCACCGTGCCGGTAGGCACAGGCGACTATGTGCGGCGGATCATCGAGAAGCATCGCACCGACAGCATCGATTTTGATGTGGTTTCGAACCCAGAGTTCCTGCGAGAAGGCTCCGCCATTTACGACACGCTTTATCCCGATCGAATCGTGATCGGCGCGGACAATCAGCGCGCGGCGCTGCGGATCGTCGAACTCTATGCGCCGCTCGAAAGGCCGATGATCATAACCAACCTGCCGACCGCGGAGATCATCAAGTACGCCTCCAACATCTTCTTGGCCATGAAGATCAGCTTTGTCAACACCATTGCCGACCTGTGCGAGCGCGTAGGCGCGGACATTACGCAAGTGGCCAAGGGCATGGGTGCGGACAGTCGGATCGGCAATCAGTTCTTGCAGGCCGGGCTCGGTTTTGGCGGCTCCTGCTTCCCCAAAGACTTGAAGGCTCTCATTCACTCGGCCGAGATGTTAGGCGTGGACGTTACCTTGATGCGCTCCATATTGGAGATCAACGACCGCCGTCCGGCGGAGTTCGTGGACCGCATGGTGGCGGATATGAACGGCTTGGACGGCAAGACCATAGCCGTGCTAGGGCTGGCCTTTAAGCCCAACACCGACGACGTGCGCGATGCTCGGTCGATCGAGATCATTCGGGAGCTGTTAAAGCGCGGCGCAAAGGTTCGGGCCTATGATCCGGCGGCAACGGTAAATATGCAGGAGATTCTTCCGAAGATTACATATTGTAGAAACTCGTACGACGCGGCGGAAGGCGCAGACGCTCTCGTGCTGATCACCGAGTGGAACGAGTTTAAACAGTTGAACATGGAGCGGATCAAGAAAGTCATGCGGCAGCCGTATCTATTCGATGGGCGGAACATCTACGATCCGGTGCGCATGAGCAAGATCGGATTCCATTATCGCGGCATTGGGCGGCTCGCAGACGCACCTATACACGCCCACGCCGTGCAGCACATTTAGGGAGGCATCAGATGTCTTTTTTTCAGCGCTTCTTTGGGCAAGGTCGCAGTCCGGCCTACGATGAGGGGATCAAGCTTTTTGACGCTCAGCGCTTCTCGGACGCGCTGCCGCTGTTCCAACAGGCTGCATCGGAAGCCAAGGATCGCATGGTGGCCAAATTAGCCCGATTCTATGTGGCCGAGACGCATACGCACCTGGGGCAGACTTGCTTTAAGCACGGACAGTACGATCAGGCGGAGAAGCACTTCCTGCAAGCGCTGGAGATTCAGCCTCAATACGCCGACCTGCACTTTCAGCGCGCCGATGCCCTGAGGCGACTGAAGCGGTTTGAGGACGCTCAAACCCACCTGAACGAAGCGCTGAGCATCAATCCGCAGTTTGCCAAGGCGATGCTTTGCGACGCATTGCTAAAGTACGAGTCGGGCGATCGAGAGACTGGCCTTCAGCGTCTGTACGAGGCGATGGCGGTCGAGCCTTCGTTTAAGAACGGCCGATTCTCCGAGGCGCTTTCGTTGCACGAGGCAGATCGGTACGAAGAAGCCCTCTCCGTTTTCGAGACCATCCCGTGCGCCGCGGCGGACGACGCTCTGGTCCATGCCCAGCGAGGCGATGCTTTCTACCGTCAGCGCAACTTCGAAGAGGCGGCGGACGAATATCGGCGCGCCTTGGCGCTGAGCCCCGACTATGCCGACATTCGCAATCACTACGGCATGGCGCTGGCCGCGCTGGGAAAGGAGCTCGAGGCGATTGCTGAGTTTGAGCGGGCGGTCGAGATCAACCCGAAATTTGTGGACGCGCGCCTCAACCTGGCTATCACCCTTCGCGATCAGGGTAGACTCGAGGAGGCGAAGAGGCACTTCGAGGTCGTGTTAGAGCTCGAGCCGGACAATCCGCTCGCTCGGCACAATTTAGACTCCTTCGCCGCCTGAAGGAGGAACATGCTCGACGTTAAGACAGCCCAGTCGGTCGGCGAGATCGACCAGCAATGGGTGATGGGGACCTATTTGCGCCAGGCGCCGCTCTTTGTGAGGGGCGAGGGTGCTCGCCTTTACGACTCCGAAGGCAAGGAATATCTCGATTTCATTGCCGGAGTCGCCGTCTGCAGCATCGGCCACTGTCACCCAAGATTGGTCGATGCGATCTCGCGCCAAGCCGCAACCCTGATGCACGTCAGCAATCTCTATCTGACGGAGCCCCAGGCGAAATTGGCGGAAAAACTCTGCGCCATATCGGGCATGGACAAGGTCTTCTACGTTAACAGCGGCGCAGAGGCCGTGGAGACCTCTATCAAGATCGCGCGCAAACACGCCCAGACCCGGAGCATCGAGGAGCCGGAGATCATCGCCTTTCACGGCGCGTTTCATGGTCGATCCATGGGCGCGCTGTCGGCAACCGCGCAGCCCAAGTATCAGGACCCTTTCAAGCCGTTGCTTCCAGGCTTTCGATACGTCGATCCGAACGACGCCCGCGCATTGAACGAGGCTTTCAATGCCAATACCTGCGCGGTTTTGGTCGAGCCGATCCAAGGAGAGAGCGGGGTCAGGCCGATCAACCCGCTAATCCTGCACGAGGCCCGCGCACTGTGCGACAAGCATGGGGCGCTGCTGATTTTGGACGAGATTCAATGCGGGATGGGGCGCACCGGTCGATGGTTCGTTTGCCAAAAGTTAGGCATAGCGCCTGACTTAATGACGGTGGCCAAGGGCTTGGGAGGGGGATTCCCGATCGGCGCCTGCTTGGCGAGAGGAGAAGTTGCCGATCTGCTGAAGCCGGGAGAGCACGGCTCGACCTTTGGCGGCAACGCGCTGGCCTGTACAGCGGCTCTGGCGGTCATTGAGACTATCGAGCAAGAGAACCTGCTTGTCAGCGCAGAACGAGTCGGCCATGAGCTTCAATCGGGGCTCAAAAAGCTGACAGCGGCTGGCTTGCCCATATCGCAGGTGCGCGGCGCCGGGCTTCTCATTGGCATCGGTCTTACTCGCCCGATTGCTAAAGCCGTCTGCAAGGCTGCGTTAGAGCGCGGATTATTGGTGAATCCGGTCGGCGAGGATACGATTCGCATGGCGCCGCCGCTGATCATAACCGAGCGCGATGTCGCTCAAGCGATGGACATTCTGCAGGCGGCGTTCTCCGCGGTTTCTGATTGAATCAATCGGGCCATTTTAAAAGCAGCCTGACGCGGACCCTTGTCAACGGGTCGCTCGTCGCGTAAAAATCGATCTCGACCAGATTGCCGAGCGGTTCGGTGTCCGATGGATAAACCGCTTTGACATAAATCGTCTGGCTTTCGCCGGGGCTCAGCGATCGAGCAGGGTTGGGCGAAATGCTGACCAGCCAGCCCGAGTTGGCCGCTTGCGCCGCATAGTGGGCCGGCTCGCGCGCCGTGTTGGCAAGTTGTAGCGCGATTTCGCCTCGAGATTTTTTTATAATCTGGACTTCGGCCGATGACGGTTGCACAACGAGGCCGGGATTGGATTGTCGAACGACCTCGGCGCTGTTGGGCGCGCTCCAGACGTTTGCCGCCAAAGTCGCATCGCCCTTTAGATAAAGATTGAAAAACTCGGTCAGAAGCCTGCGCGTTATTTGAAGCTGAACCGCTCTTGAGAGCGGGCCGCTGTCGCATCCAAACGAAGAAGAATCCTCAAACCCGCAGTGCCATCCGCCTTGAATGACGGGCAGCGTCTTTGGCGCAAAACCCGCGTCGTACATTCTTTGTCCGTTGGTCGAGACGGGCACAATGGTGTCGCTGCTTCCCGAAATGAGGCTCACGGGCGCGCGAATGCCCGGCATGGCCGCAATCGCAGAGGGGTTCGTCTCCGCGGCGGCGAGGTTGGCAACCGCGCGAATCCGAGAGTCGCCCGATGCCGCCAATAGGCTGCATCCTCCGCCCATCGAGTGTCCGCTCAATCCGAATCGGTCGATCGCTAACTGGCCGAAAAGCCACGATGCGGGGTTGCCGTTTTGTTGCTCCAACCAAGTCAAACATAGCCGCATGTCGTTTGCAAAGTTCGCATGGCTTGGGAAGAGCGAGCCTTCCGACTCGGAGGCGATTACGAAATAGCCGTGCGTCGCCAGATGCTCCAAAGTCGATTGATATCTTGTAACCGGTTGCAAAAAACCGTGGCCGAACGAAATCGCCGGGTAGGGCGCGCCGTCCGACCGATACGCAGCGCCGGACCCCCTGGCGAGAGCCGGGTAGAACAGGTAGGCGGAAAATGTGGTCGAATTGGGGCGGGCGACGGAGACTCTCTGCCATCCGGCCGCGTAAGGGCCTGGCTGCGAGAGATCGGCCCAAGAGACGGCGGGCAACAGAGCAGCGAGCAGAAGAAGAACTCTCATAGGCAGATTATAGCCTTAGATTGGAACCAAAAGCGGCCAAGGATGGTATAATTATGTTGCGGGGGCGTCAGGGTTCGACAGAGACGCTTCAGGCGCAGGTTGCGAGCCGAGGCGCCGCTGGCCTCGTAAAAAAGCGGCAAACAAGAAGTGCGAATAACTATGCACTCGCTGCCTAATTAAGGCAGCCGTCTCGCTGTGCCCCGGTCGGCCGGGTACGGCTCAGGCGTGAAAAAGGTCGACTTGCTTCCAAAGGCTCGGCTCTTGGCCCAGGAAGGAGATCAAGAGGGCTGGCGACGCAAAGCCCCGTTCGTCGGGACAGCGGCGCGAGACAATAAAGGCGATCTACGCTCGTAGAGGCTTGCGAATCTGACGGCTTTGGAAGGGGGTTCAATTCCCCCCGCCTCCACCAATCTTCCGCCTTTACATCCGGCAGATTACGTCCAGTACCACGTCGCGCACGCCCTGCTTCTGGCGCAAAATGCGACGGATCAGCTCCATCTCGGCCTTTAGATCGAAACTGTGGCCGCGAATGCCGCGCACCGTGCCCCTCATATAGACCACGCCGTGCATCACCATCACGTCCATCAGAGAGGTATCGACGTGTCGTTTCGAAACTTCTCGCAAAACCATCCTTCTGATTTCAGCATCGCCTCCAGCTGCCATGTCTCTTCACCTCTGTACAGATGATAGCACGGATTGGCCCAATTACCACTCGGCAAATCGCACGGAATAGATCGGCGGGAGGTAGTTGCTCAGACATTTCCAACTTTCGCCTCCGTCCGTCGTGTAAAACGCGTTCCCTGTCGTGGTGCCAAACGCCAAGTGATCGCCCTTCAAATCAAGCGCATGTCGATAGACAATGTCGTACGCGCCTTGTTGGGGCAGGCCGTTGCTCAATGTCTGCCAGGACTGTCCGCCGTCGCGCGTACGGGCGATACAGATTCCCCGTTCGTAGGCCACGCGCACCTCGTCGCTCTTAGCCGGAGCCACATATGCAATATCGGGATCGTTGGCGTCCACACAGATAGGGAAGCCAAAATGCGCCGCATCGCCCGGCGTCGATACGCGGGACCAAGAGGCGCCCGCATCGTCCGAACGAAAGATGCCGCAATGGTTCTGCTGCCACATGCGCGACGGATCGGAAGGGGCGGCGACCAACAAGTGCGGATCGTGCCCCAGTTCGGCATGGGGGTCGGGCAAAAACTCTGCCAGCAAACCCTTGTTCTTGGCCGCCCATGTCTCTCCGCCGTCATAAGTCTCGTAAACGCCCGCGCAACTGACGCCGATGTAAAGATGATCGGGGTTCGCTTCGTCCACCACGACCGAATGAATGCCGGGGTCGTCGCGTCCGCCTCCAAACCAATGCTTGCCGTCCTTCTCCTTCTGCGCCCATTGGCCTGGGCAGAGGCTCCAATTGTCCCCGCCGTCGTTCGTAATGAACAGGCCCCCAGGACAAGTGCCCATGTACAGCCGATCGGGTTTGCTTTTTGGTCCGGGCTGGATGACCCACTGATAGGTCAGTTTTGTGCCCGTTTCTTCGGGATAGGCCGGTGTCGGAACTTCCTCCCAACTCGCGCCATAATCTCTCGAGCGTACTAACTTTGGCCCCCAATGCTCGTGGCTGGGCGCCGCCCACAGCGTGTGGTTCCGGTCGTCATAGCAGGCGTAAGAAACCGGATCGCCGACATACGCCTCGCTCTCCATCCGCCATTGACCGTCAAACCCGTATATCTGAACGCCTTTGCGCGTCCCAATAATCATCCTCAGCATTCCCGTTATCCTCCCGAAAGCGCCTGCATGATGACGACCTCTTCTGCCTTTTCTACGCTGTCGCTCAGTTTTGCCCGGTCCATCGCCATCTCGCCGTCGATAAAGACGTTTACATGCTTGCGCAGAGAGCCCTGCTCGTCTACCAAATAGCCCGCGATGCCGGGATAGAGAGCGTCTAGCGAGCGGATCAGCTCGGCTGCTGTGCTGCCGTCAACCTCGAATCCGGTTGACGGCAGATGGGGAAAGAACTTTTGCAAGTGGCGCGTGATTCGAACGACCGGCATTCTACGTCCTTGCTTCAAAGCTGATCAGATTGCCTTCCGGGTCGCGCGCGTTGACGATCCAGATGCCCGGCGCCACCTCGTGCGGTTCGTTGGGCGTTATGCCTAAGCCCTGAAGCCAGGCGTGCGCCGCGTGGATGTCCTGCACTTTGTAGACCAGTTCTGGATTGAAAGAGCCGTTGAGAGGCTGCTCCCATTTGTGCAGGCAAAGCGTGCATTGGCCGGTATCGAACATTATCCAGTGCTGATCGGCAAAATCCTCGACCCCCTGCGGAAATGTGAGGGTCAATCCCAGCGATCCGCGATAGAAATCGACCATCTTGGCCATGTCGTTGACGTAAAGCACTGCCTCGCAAAGCCCTTGAAGCATGATCGGCCTCCTTTAAGCCCGCCAATGTTCGGCAAGGGCGGAGGAGCTCCTGCCGCCCCGCCGCATTTGCGCTTAGTGCATATTCTTGTCGCCGTACAGCGTCTGGACATAGGCCACCTGCCCAGTGTGATAGGTCGTGTTCCAATGCTGAAGCATGGCGATCTGCTCGAAACTGAGGGTCATGCCCTCGCCGAAAGGCAACGTGATAGTCTCTTTGAGGCTCTCGACAGGAAAAGCCCGCAGAGCCGAGGCCAACTGGGCCATGTTCTCGTTGCACTTCTGCTCGCACGCTTCGAGGGTCGTCCATTGAGAACGTTCTCGGTTGTACTCTTCGAACATCGCCTCGTCGAACTTAGGCGCCTCGCGCGTGGCCAGCATTCCGGCGCCCCATGTTGGCGAATGGGCGACCTCTTGCGCCATGTCCAACACCGATCGGCCCTCGTCTAGCGGCTTCCAACCGATCTTGTCTGGCTTGGTCGCTTTGGCCATGCGGAAAAACGTCTTGTTCGCCTCTTCGGTCATCTTCAAAATCACTTCTCGAAAGTCCATCGTCAGCCCTCCTCCTGGTTACACAAATGTATTCTAAATTATACCCCGCCTCTGCGTCCAAATACAAGAGGTCGCGGCTGGTATCATCTTAGCGATGAGAAGGGTCGTGGTAACCGGGGGCGCGGGGTTTATTGGTAGTTGGCTCGTGCGCCGGCTCTTAAGCGACTACCCCGATTATCAAGTGGTCGTTTTGGACGCGCTGACCTACGCTGGACGACGAGAAAATCTTGCTGCAATCGAATCCCAGATCGAGTTCGTTCACGGCGATGTGAGAGACCGGGATTGCGTCCGCAAGACGCTGGCAGGCGCTACCGATTTGCTCCATTTGGCCGCCGAAACCCACGTAGACCGGTCCATCGTCAATCCCGATAACTTTGTAACCACCGATGTATACGGGACTTATGTGCTCCTAGAAGCGTCGAGAGAGATCGAACGCTTTGTCTACGTCAGCACCGACGAAGTGTACGGCTCTATCGAAGAGGGCGAGTTTACGGAAGAATCGCCTTTGCGACCCAACTCGCCCTATGCCGCCAGCAAGGCCAGCGCCGACCTCATGTGCCGCGCCTTTTTCGTCACTTATGACCTGCCTGCTATCGTAACTCGAGGCAGCAATACGTTTGGGCCAAGGCAGTACCCAGAGAAAGTCTTGCCCCTGTTCGTTTCGAATGCTATCGAGGGCAAACCCTTGCCCCTTTACGGCGATGGCAGGCAGCGGCGCGACTGGCTGTACGTGGACGACCATTGCTCGGGCATCCTGACCGCATGGCAAAAAGGGAAGCCGGGGGAGGCCTATAACATCGGCGGAGGCAACGAGCGCGAAAACATTGAGATTGCGAGGCGCTTGCTGACCGTATTGGGCAAGCCTGAAAGTCTGATCAAGAGCGTCGCCGACCGGCCGGGTCACGATCGTCGCTATGCTCTGAACTCGGATAAGCTGAAGGCGCTCGGCTGGGCGCCGAAAGCCGACTTCGAAAGTGCATTCGAAGAGACCGTGCGATGGTACGCCGAAAACCGCGATTGGTGGAAGGCCATCAAAGAGCGCCAGCCAGAGTTCAAGCAATTTGCCGATGCCTGGTACAAGGATAGAGCCTGAGTGGAAGCCTTCAACGATCACTCTTTGCGACCATCGCCCCACATCGCCGTGCTCTTTTACGATGCCCTGGGCGACTTTGTGATCATTACGCCGCTATTGAGGGGGCTTCGAGAGAAGTATCCCGGCTGCACGATCGACTACTTCGGCGGCGACCATACCAAGGAGTTCGAGGAAGCGTCCGACCTGATCGATTCGCGCGTTTCAGTCTTTGGCGCAGGCGACCGAATGAGCGAACTGATTGGCTACGTCGAACGCCGGAAGAGGGAGGCGGGCGAATACGATCTGGCCATCAATGCCGATTTTCATCCCGCGCTTGCTATGGCAGCCCGGCTGATCAACGCTCGTTTCGTGGTCGGCAACTGCTGGACGCAAGACCTGCGCGCCGAGATTCCAAAGCCCCCAGGCAAAGTCCACGAGCTTCATACCGCCTACTGGTCGGAGCTGGACTTTATGGAGAGGTTCGGCGATGTCTTGGACAGCAACTTCATCGGCGAGATTTGGTGCCGAATGTGCTTTGTCCAGACCGACTTTCATAAGTGCGAGCTTCCTCAGGCCGATCCGGAATGCGAGATTCCAGACGTGCTAATCTCGACCGGCGGTCGCCGCTCTGCCAAACTCTGGTCCGCCGATCATTGGATAGCGTTCCTTCGGCTCTGTTCTACGCATGGCTTAAGCGTCGGACTGTTGGGAAACAAGCCGGCGATGCAGAGCGCGGTCTACAACACAGGCGACGCGGAGACAAGGCTATTGGCCGAAACGGAGCTGATCGATCTGCGCGGTCGCTTCGCTCTGCCCCAAGTGGTCGGCGCATTGGCTCGTTGCCGAGCCTGCGTTACGGTTGACAATGGCATCATGCATATGTCCTATGCATCGGGCACAAAAACTTTGGCGCTGTTCGGAGCCAGCAACTACGAGCTTTGGACGCCTCGAGCGAACAACTTGATTGTTTTGCTGCCGGACGAACCGTGCGACCTGTGCCGACAGAATCGCTTTAAGAACGCGGACTGTCTATTGCCGGTTCATCAATGCATGAACAGTATCCGTCCCGAGGCTGTGATGGAAAGACTGCTGGCGGAGTTGGGCGCCAGGTAGAATCCTTCTCGCATCTTGATGATACGGAGGTCGTCATGAGGATTCTTCTCGCCGTTTCGCTCGTCGCGCTCGTCATCTGTTCCTATGCTCAGGACGGCCAGTGGAAAGGCTCGGTCGGTCTCAGCCTCTCCGTCAGCCGCGCCACCAAGAACAGCGAAGGTCTGGACTTGATCTTTGGCGCCCAGCGCGAGCAAGGCTCCACAAAAACCATCGTCTCGGCCGCCTATCTGTTTGCCAAGCAGGACGGTGCGACCACCACCGACGCCTGGTTCGCTAACGCCGATCAGAACTTTGCCTTGCGCGACGTTTGGTACGGCTTTGTGGCGCTGGGCCTTCGCAATGATCGGATCAACTTGCTGGATCTGCGAACTCTGATCGGCGGAGGGCTAGGCTATAGGGCGATCCGACGTTCCGACATGAACCTGAGCCTCGAAGCGGGCGCGACATGGGTCAAGGAGGACTTTGTCGGCGCCGCAGGCACCAGCACGCTCAATGGTCGGGCGGGCTATTTGTTCGATATGGCTTTGTGGAACGGCGCCATCCTCAAGCACGACCTGACCTTCCTGCCCAAACTGAGCGATTTTGACGACTATTACTCCATCGCTCGGGTGGTAATCGAGCAGGAGTTGGGCGGCGCGTTCACGGTCAATTTGCTGGCGATTTTCGACTACGATTCGACCCCGGCGCCCGGCGCAAAGAAGGCGACCAGCCGTTACATCTTGGCGTTGGGGAAGAAGTTCTAGAGGCCCTGTATCCTCTCCCGTACCTGGGCGTAGAACCAGTGGTTGTCGATGCGGCGGCGGTCCAGATCCATCTGAGGCGCGGGCAGGCCCAACAGATGCAAAAAGTGCGCCTCTAAAGCGCAGGCTGCCAAACGCAAATCCGATCGAACCAAGTACCGCGCCGAGCAGTCGGGCCATTTCACATCCCCCTCTGGCTTGGCGCAAGCCATAATCAGACGATAAGCTTCCTCCCGCCCCATCTTCAATCCGCCCCACTCGCTCTCAATGCGCAGGGCTGCCTCGTAATCTCGATCCAAGTACTCCCCAAAGCCCTTTTCAAAGGTGTCGATAAAGTCGGCCAGCGCAACGCCCGCCGCAACGCCAACTCCCCAAAGCATCCCGGCCGCCACGATCGCCGCATCGTCCGAAGCCCCGCGCCCGCGACGGTAGCGAACGAACATCGGCGCCACTCCGGGCTGCCCGTATTCGCCCAACAAGCCCTTCTGCCGATACTCGTCGATTCGGGCAAAATGCTCGCCGTGAGCCAGTTCTGCGCCGTCCAGCCCTAAACGATCCAGCGCCTCCAAAAAAACCGGCAGCATCCGACCCGCGCCGATGTCGCAGTGATAACGGCTCTCGGCCTCCGATCGCACCTCCGCCGCATCCCGCAAACCGCCCAAGTACAAGCCGCGCAGCACATCGTCCGGATCAACGTCCAAAAAGTAGAACAAAGGCAACCGAAACAGCGGCTCGCCGTCCGAGTTCAGCAAGCTCCGTCCTGCCTTCCCACTCATCGCCAATGTAGCGAACTGCTCTACTTCGTCGATCAAGTTGGCCTGCGCCTGCTGAACCGCCCGAGACGACAACCGTAGCGCCTCGGCAACGTCCCGAAAGGTCGTGTTCGGGTAGCGACGGTCGCCATATCGCACATGGCCCTCGTGCGAGTGGCTGAGCGCAGCGTACAGATGGATCATCTGGCGCGCCTCCTCGCCTATGCGCAGGTGCTCGGTCGCGGTCATCGCCTCGTAGTCCGCTCGGATCGCTTCGGCAGGGGCAATCTTAGAAGATCGGCGCACGTGGACGAGTCTACCTGTGCCGAAACGCCAAAACCGCTGTATAATCTATTGGGCAACGCGCCCGCTTGAGGGAGAAAACAAACAATGCGACTATACGTTCATATCCAGCCGGACATGGACGGCGGTTATATCGCCACAGTGCCGGGTCTTCCCGGATGTATCACAAAAGGCAATAGCAAGCAAGAGGCTATCGCGTTAGCCCAGCGCGCTATCGAAGGCTATATCGATCTGTTGCGCCGGAATGGCGAGCCGATCCCATTTGGCTTAGGAGAGAGCCATGTGGAAGAGGTGGACGTGCGCATTCCCCACATGCCTGCGTGAGCCCGAGACCGATCTTCGACTCCGTATCGCTCTATGCGATCGTCTGCGAGCTTCAGAGCTGGGCAGGCGGCGAGATTCAAGGCGTCGACCAGCCAAAGCCGACCGAAGTTTCGCTCGTCGTCAATTGCCAAAACTCTATCCGTCGCTTGCTGGTCTCGCTCGACCCCCGGCTGCCGCTTATGCTTGCTTCTACAATCCGTCCGCCCAAAGGAACCGGCCATCTTAGTACATTCCTGCACAAACGGCTAAAAGGCGCGCGCATCACGGCGATCCGACAGTTAGGATTCGATCGCATAACCCTCATAGACGTTGAAACAGCCGAGGGAGACAGAGAGCGATTAGTAGCGGAACTGACGGGAAATCGCTGCAATCTCTTCTATCTCGACTCGGAGGGCCGCGCGCTGGCGGCCGCCCGCTGGATCCCGCCCGCCAAGAGCAAACATCGTCCTATGCAGCCCGGATCGCACTACTCCCCGCCGCCCGGATACGACCCAGATCGCAAGACGCCCCTTGATGCGCAGACCTTAGAAGCGTGCAAAGGCTGGCTGAGCCCGTTCTCGATAGAGCAAGCAGAACAAGACTTCCAAGCCTGGCAAAATCGCTTGAAAAACCTCGAGTTCTCTCCAGTGGCCATCTATGACGAGGAAAAGAAGCGCATCATCGGCGCATACCCGTTCCCCGTCGGCACAATTCCAGCGCAGCAGCAAGTCTCCCGCGAATCGCTCAGCAATGCCTGGGAGCAAGCCGCTAAGGCCATCCTGACGGCGCGAGAATCCGAGCAAACCCTTGCAACGCTCGCTGGCCAGATTGCCAAAGCCCTCGATGCCCGTCAAAGCGCATTGCAAGACGTGCGCATGGCGGCGCAAGACGCCTCCGAAGCCGATAAATGGCAGCGATACGGCGAACTCATCCTTGCGTACGGCTATACGGCTAAGGCAAAATCCTTTCTCGAAGCGCCCGATTATGGCCTGGAGGGCTCGCCCATCGCCCAGATCGATCTAGACCCAGAAAAATCTACGCCCGAGAATGCCGCCTTCTATTTCGACAAGGCCAAACGATCTCGAGAGAACCTTGAAGGCCTCCAACGACGGGCCGAGGCCATCGAGCAAGAAATCGAACGCCTGCAAGCCTTCCTGCTCAAGCTCGAAGGCTCGACCGACCTGGACAAGCTGAAAGAAGAGGCCGAGCAACAGGGCTGGCTCAGAATCCAAAGGCAGCAAGCCAGGCGCGACGAAGAGAAGCCATTCGGAGGGCATCGCGTCAGGCAATTGCTAAGCCCGGACGGTTATCAGGTGCTGATGGGCGAATCGGCGCAAGCCAACGACTATCTGACCACAAAAGTCGCCTCGCCCAACGACATTTGGCTGCACGTTCGCCAAGCGGTCGGCGCGCATGTCGTCATTCGTACGGAGAACCGACCAGAGCGAGTGCCTCGTCGCACCATAGAATTCGCCGCACTGGCCGCCGCTCGAAACAGCGCCGACAAGCACGCGGGAGCGGTGCTGGTGGACTATACGCTCAAGAAACATGTTCGCAAGCCGAGGAAATCGGCCCCAGGCATCGCGCTCTACACGAGAGAAAGAACCATCACCGTGAATCCTCGCCAAGGGAACTAATCCGCCTCGTTCTGTGTTACAATTCCCCGTAGCCTGATTGAACCTGATGTCCCTTTTTAATCGAAACCGAGAGCACGAAGAGTTCGAGCGGCTCAGCGCCCGCGTCGCGCCCGATCTGTACAACATGGCGCTGCGCCTAACGCGCAACGTCGACGGCGCCAAAGATCTCTTGCAGGACGCGCTGCTCAGAGCCTTCGAAAAGTTCCATCAATTTCAAACCGGCTCGAATTTCAAAGCGTGGTCGTTTAGAATCTTGTTCACGATCTTTTACAATCAATATAAGCGGCAGAGGAAGGAGCTTCGCTCCGTCTCGCTCGATCAACTGATCGATCAACAAGACTCCACATGGGAGCCCCGAAGCTGGGAGCGGACTCCCGAAGAGTGGCTGTTAGCCTCGATGATGGACGAGCCTGTCGAAAGGGCCTTGCGCGATCTGCCCAATGAGTATCGCGACGTTGTGCTGCTGGTCGATGTGCAGGGATTGAGCTACGAGGATGCTGCCATCGCCCTGGACGTGCCTATCGGAACTATTCGGTCTCGCCTCTTTCGAGGCAGGCTTCAGCTTCGATCCGCCTTGCGCGAACATGCGGCTCGCTTGGGATACCTGGACGAGGGCGCGCGGCCATGAAAATCTGCGGATACAGCAACGAGCATCTTTCGGACTTTGTCGATAATCGGCTGACCGACGTTCAGTCGAGCCAAGTACAGTCGCATATCTACGAATGCGGCGAATGCCGAGCCATCGTAACCGACCTGGAAATGGCCAAGAAAGCCATGCTTCGGCTGACAGCGGCCACGCCCCTCCCATTAGATTGGGAGTTCTCGATGCCCGCGTTCGATCAGACGGTCTTCGGCCTGAGAAAGCCAAGGCTGATGACGGCGACCTTGATTCTGGCTCTGCTTACGCTCTTGTCCGCACTGGCCTACTTGAACATCGCAGACAAAGCGCCGCCGCCGGCTCTGCCTCTGGGATTCTTAGAGCAGGACTACCTTCGCACTCAGCTGAGCGCCGGGGCCTCGCCCGATCCTTATAGCCTGACGATGATGCTGACCCAGAAACTGAACGACGACCAAATCAACCTAGAGCCGCCGCCGCGCAAAGTCGGCGATTACGAACTCAACAGAGGCACCTGCGTCAAACTGCCCGAAGGCAGAAAAGCCGCAAAACTGATCTACCGCAAGGGCAACAGCGTGCTAACAGCCTACTGGGCGCCGGGAGAATGGGACTTTGGCGTCCTCAAACCGGTGAACGAAAACTATGCCAAAGAGGGCCCTTGGAACCACCCTTGTGGCGTGGCGGCCAGCATGGTCTGGATGCGCGAAGGCTATGCGATGGTACTGCTTTCGCGAACCGAATCAGCCAAACGACTGTTAGAGTTGGGCACAGAAATCGGCAAGCACTGCAAATAGGCTAATCGCGCCTCGGGTCAAATGCGTCGATCCTGCCGTCGTCCGTCCAGAGTTGGCTGAACTTTGACCACTTGACGTGCCCGTCCACATAAACATAGTTCGCGCCCTCGTCGTGCCATTGACGCGCCATCTCCTGCTCAAGATCGACATACGTGCCGCAGTTGTTGGGAAAAGACCATGCGGCGGGATGAAAGTGGTCCGCTCCGCCCGACATGTTCTCCTTAAGCTCGGCAATGTAGACCACGTTCGAAGCCGCCTTTATCAGCGCTAAGTGGTTGTAGCCCGTGCAGTGCGTGGTCATGTCGTCCACCATCAGTCGGGGCAGCATCCAAAAGTTGGTGCCGTACGAAGTCTTCCGCGTCGTAACATAGCCCTGCAACGGTTTCTCGAAGTTGATGCTCGGATCCGTCGGACATCGGTATAGCAGGCCTGTCTTGACATAAGGCTCGATCGCCCGAATCCAAACCCACGGCGCATTGGTGCCCGTGTGCGAATCGAGCGGAAACGTCTCGTCGTAATCCTGCAGATACATCTGCACACCGATGCCCATCTGCCGCATGTTGCTGGCGCATTGGGTCTGCCGCGCCTTCTCTCTCGCACGGGCAAAAACCGGAAACAGAATAGCCGCCAAAATGGCAATGATCGCGATCACCACCAACAGCTCGATTAAGGTAAAACCAACCTTCCTCTTCATTGGATACTCCCACCAACTATTATGGTTCTTAGGATTGGGATTCGCGGCCCGACGTCAGGAGCCGCCGGGCCGCGATTTTCCCTCCTTTACTTGCGGTTAAGGCGTCGTCGAGCCAGAGCCAAGCCTCCAAGACCCGTCGCAAGGGCAAACATCGAAGCCGGTTCTGGCGTTATGGCTATCCAGTAGTCTTTCGAATCGAACAGTCGGGTTCCATCGGCAGCAAGGCCGCCCTCCAATCGAAATCGAAACCATTTCTCGCCCAGTTGGGTTGTCGTAAAGACCACGTGAGCGTGGTCGCGGTTCTGGTCGAGCAGCAACGAGCCGGGCAATCCCTCGCCAAATATCGGGTCGATCTCGCCCTCGATCGTGCCGAACAATCCAGGCGCGATCCAGCGCTGCTGAACCATGGCGCGCTGCAAGGTCGGCAGGCCGTTGCTGTGAAAGATCTCGAAGCCGAGTTCGACGCCCCACAAAAGGCCGGGGATCAACTCCTCAAACTCCAGCTCCAGAATGTTGTCGTCGGTGATCTCGTCGGGTTCGACGATCTCCAGCCGAATGCCATCATGGCTCAGCTGCAGGTCGTCGTCGTGCTGGGCAAGCCCTGGCGAAACGGTCAAAGCCAGGGCGGTCAGTGCGGCCATAGCAATACGCATATGCATAGTGAACGTCCTCATTTTTTAACGAGCCTCCCCTGCCTGTCCAAAGTTAGATAGAACGATGGCCAGGTCTACGTCGTCCACCAAGCCGTCTCCATCGAGATCGGCGGTCGAGTCGTTCGTGCCGAAACTGGCCAAGACTGCGGCCAAATCGGCATCGTCGATGATATCGTCGTTGTTAACGTCTCCCAAGAAAGGAAACGCCCAGTTGAGAGAAGTTTCAACGTTGCCGAGGGTTTGAGCAGGCGCCAGTCTCGACAGGTGCTTGCTCAGCTTGGCAGCCACGTCGAACGTGCCCGATGCGTCGAATCCAACCAGATAGTCCCGTACAGCGTGCTTGTTGATCGGCTGAGAGTCGGAATGCAGCACGGTCGAGCCGTTCTTTAACTGAACGGTGATCCAAAGGTTGTATGGGTCGCCGCGATAGTGGCCGCTCGGATCGGCTTGGCCGCCGATTCGGGCCGTCCCAGGCGTCAGAAAGTAGACCCGATAAACCTGAGGGTCGTCCACCAACGGGTTGCCGCCGATGTCTCGCGCATTAACGGCGCGAAAGTCCCAAACGTAGACCTTGCGCTGACTGGTCGAAAAGATAAAGTGGTGGTGCGCCGTTCCGTTGAACGGTAGGACAAACTGGTTGGGGCAGCCGGACGCGCAGAACACGTTGCCCACGCCCGACTTGTTGCCCGTGATGCCCGGCGCAATGTAAACCGTCCGCACAGTGCACGTCTGTAGCATGGGTTGATTGGCGCCGTCGGGATAGTAGAAGTCCATCCCCACATCGGACAGAAAGAAGCCCTGCACGCTGCTCATGGTGCGAATCGGATGCGGCTGCGGCTGGACGACGCGAACGATCGCATTGCCTGCGCCAAAAAGTATGTCCGTATCGTGCTGAGCGATGCCAATGACCGGCGTCGACAGAGCCAATACTGCGATGAATGCTCGATGCATTGTTTGTTGCCTCCTTGTTAGAAAATCGCTGGTCGGTGGCCGCCGAGGCGGCACAGAGCGCTGTTAAGAAAACAAGGACTTAGGCAACCGGGGGCGCGCGGGGTACAGCCGGGCGAGCGTCTTCGACGCTCGCTTCTCGCTCATAAGCAAAATAGACGGGAGCGGGCTGTTCAATGAGGATCGTAAGGGCGCAGACATCGACGATAATGGGCGCGTCGACGATCTGGCTGTGAACGATACAGAGTTGGCACGAAGGCTTGGCCTCGTGGCCGTCATGATGGATGAGGCCGTGCGCCAGGTCGCCGCCCAACAGGGCGACCGCCCAAACGAACGTCCAAACGACCATAATCCGGCGAAGGCTACTCATGCCAAATGCATTATAGCACGATTTCGAGGATTTGTGGCGGCTGTCGGAGCGCGTTTTGAATCGCCGTGCCGGCAGTCATCCTTTGCGTATCTTAGTGCCCTTAGCGTGAAACAATACCGTTTCGAGCGGGCTTTCAGTCAGACTCAAGGTCTAAGCGCGCCTGCGTTGGCTGGAGTCAGAATCCGCCGCAAGCTTCTGAACGGCCTTTCGAGAAAATGTAGCGCAACCCTGTGCCGAACGCCGGGATCGAGAGTTGGGCCCTGTAAGACGACTTTGTGCAATCGTAGGTACAAGGCAGTCGGTATACTCTGCTACTCATCATGGACGAGCGACCTATCGGACGGGTCATAGGGACGGAGAGCAAACCCAACACCGCTTACCGCTTTTACTTCTGGGCGCCGCTCGACGCCCGCATCGGCATCGGTTCGCTGGTCGTCGTGCGCCATGGCGAATTGAGAGTTTGGGGCGTGGTGGAGGAAGGCCACGGTTACAACGACGCTCAGACGCCCTTTTACGACTATTTGGGTTTTGACGGCGACCCGAATGCGTTGCCGCCCACTCAAAGGCCAGAGATGCGACTGTACGAGGCCGCCGTGCTGCGGCGCGACCCCGATTCGCCCGTCCAGCCCGTACCCATCGCGCCCGTCTATCTCTCGAGCGGCGAGGACGTCTCGCTTTCGCTGCGCATGGACGACATCCCCGAAGCGCGGCGCATTCCCGTCGGTGCGCACGACAACGACGGCGTTATCTCGCCGATTTGCGTCGATGCCGATTTTCTGATCGGCCCGGAAGCCGGGCATCTAAACGTTACCGGCGCCAGCGGTTTAGCGGCGAAGACGAGCGCGATCCAATTTGTGCTGGCGTCCCTCTTTCAAAAGGCCGCTGGGAGCCTTGCTGTGGTCTGTTTCAACGTTAAGGGCGGCGACTTGCTATTTCTGGACCAACCGCCTGCGGAAGCGCTGCCGGAAGAGGACTTGAAGATTTACGAGGCGGTGGGAATTGATCCAAAGCCGTTCGAGAAGGTTCGCTACTATGCGCCGCTTCGAGAGGATTTGGTGAATCTGGCTTCTTTGCGAACCCATCCCGATCTTGTCGGCGATGTCAGGCCCTTGCAGTGGGGCTTGCGCGAGGTGATGCGATACGCCGAGATCACGATGAATCGGGACGATGTGGATGCCCGCGCCGATGCTTTTTTGAGCTTCTTGCGCCAGCGCGTGGTCGATCCGGGCGAGTATGAATTTGACGATGGGTTCAAGTTGCCGGTTACGAACTTCGAGGAGCTTAAAGTCTGGTTCGACCGGGCGCTGCGCGAGATCGAGCAGAGCCGCGACGAGCGCTGGCATTCTCACGCCGTGCAGACGATACGAAAGGTCTTCAATCGCGTCAACAATCTCACCGTTCGCTATGCGGGGCTGGTGTCTTCGGGCAACGAGACGCTCGACTTGCCGTGGGGCGAGTTCGAGGATCGTGCGATTTACGCGATCGATATGGCCAATCTTCGAGCCGAAGCCCAAGATTTGATTTTTACCCGCGTGATCAGCGAGCTTCGCGAGCGGATGGAGAATCAGGACTTGGGCGTGGATCGGGTGGTTGTGGTGGTGGACGAGCTGAACCAGTATGCCGAGTCGAGCGGGCAGGAGACTTACATTCTGCGCACTCTGCGCGACATATGCGCCCGGGGACGATATTTAGGCTTGACGCTGTTTGGCGCTCAGCAGTTTCGCAGCCGTATCGATCGGCAGATTGTGGGCAACTGTTCGACCGCCTTTTATGGCCGATCCGAGATGGAGGAACTGGCGCAGGCGCCCTATCAGATATTTACGCCCGCTATCAAGGAGAAGTTGGGCACATTGAGGGTGGGCGAGATGTTGGTGCGGCATCCGTACTTTGCTCAACCGGTTTGGGCGCGCTTTCCCAGGCCGCCGGTGATGTCGGGCAAGGACGGCATGGCCAAATATCCGCCTGAGAGGCTTCCGTTTGCCGATGCGGTCGTCGCGCGGCTTCGAGCGGAGTATCCCAACCTAAGGCCGAACGAGGTTTACGACGCATTGTCGGGAAGACAGAACGATCAGGCGGCGGTCAACGCGCTTGTCAAGACCCTGAGCGCCAAGCCAAAAGCGGACGAGGCGCTGCGGTTTTTTGCCGGTTTGTTAGGGAAGCCCATTGTAGAAACCTCGCCTCGGCCGCCCATTGCCGACTATCCGACGGACGACCCGACTTCGCTTTCGGAGGACGATCCGTTCAAATGAAGATCGCCCATCTGAGCGACGTTCATTTGGGCTATCGGGATTTCAACCGCACCGATCCGACCGGCATCAACCAGCGGCAAAAGGATGTGGAGCAGGCTTTTGTCAACGCGCTCAAAGTCTGTTTGGAGATCGAGCCCGACCTGATCATTATCGCGGGCGACCTGTTTCATGCCGTGCGCCCCACCAACTACACTGTGGTAGCGGCGTTCAACCATTTGGCTCGGTTTCAAGACCATCGCAACCATAAGCCGCTTCTCATCGTTGCGGGCAATCATGAGACGCCCAAGACGGCCGAGGCGGGCAATATTCTCGCCCTGTTTCGCAATATCCGGGGCATTACCGTCGTTACGGATCGAATTGAGCGGGTACGGCTCGAAGAGTTTGGCGCGTCCGTGCTTTGCGTGCCTTCTCGCGGCGTGCGAGACATTCAACCGACCTCGCTGGCGCCCGACCCCAAGTCTGCGGTGAATTTGTTGTGCGTGCACGGGCCTCTGCAGGATGTTGGGCGGTATCGATCCGACTCGTCGCTTCCCCAGAGCCATGTGATCAAGGCGGGATGGGACTATATCGCCCTGGGCGATTATCACGTGTTTCAGCAACTGTCTCCCAATGCCTGCTATTCGGGTTCGACAGAGTACACGACCACCAACATTTGGGAAGAGTTGACCGTGTCCAAAGTGGTCGTCGAGTACGACACAGACACTAAGGCGCTGACCAAGCATGAGATTCCCCAGGCTAGGAAGTTTCTCGATCTGCCGATCATCGATGCCTCGGGGCTAGAGCCTGCCGAGGTTTTGGAGGCGATGGTCGGCAATGCCAAAGAGATCGACGATGCGGTGGCGCGGCAAAAGATTGTCGAGATCGATTTTGAGAAGCGGCGGCGCGTATCGGGCGAGATTGTGCGTCAGCTCAAGTCTCGCGCGCTCCATTACAAGATGATTTTCGAGGCGCCGCACTCGCTCTCAGTGGCTGCCGGCCGTTCTCTTACGCACGGTCGCACGCTTGAGGAGTCATGGTCGGAGTTTATGGCGACGGCAGAGTTGCCGAAGACGATCGACCGTCGGGCTGTGGTGGCGCTGGGCACGAAGTATCTTCAGGAGGCTGCCGAATAGATGTTGAAACAGCTCGCAAGACCCTCGCTCAACTGGCTGCTCGTCTTCTTCCCTCTGGCTATCGTGTTGGAGGTCGCGCACGCTCGCTTTCATGCTTCTTGGTCGACGCCGACGCTCATCTTCGTCGCTTCGTGCATCGCCATTATTCCTATGGCCGGATGGATGGGGCATGCTACAGAACGGCTTGCGGCGCGGTTGGGAGAAGGCATCGGGGGGCTATTGAACGCGACCTTTGGCAATGCGGCGGAGATGATTATCGCTATCGTCGCGCTGATCAAAGCGGCCCAAGATCCCTCTCGCGCGGAGTTTATGCACGGCATCATCAAGGCGTCGCTCACCGGCTCGATCATTGGGAACGCGCTGCTCGTTTTGGGGTTAGGGCTGTTAGTGGGGGGCGTCCGGCATCCGTCTCAGCGGTTTAATCCGACAGCGGCTCGGGCGTCGGCCACTTTGCTGACGTTGGCCGTTGCCGCGCTCTTTATGCCTGCGCTGTTTCATCACTTTGGCAATCGCGAGGCGGCCGTCGTACAGGATTTGAGCCTCGAAATCAGTATTGTGCTTTTGCTGGTTTACGGGCTGAGCCTTGTGTTTGCGCTCAAGACCCACAAGCATCTTTATGTAGGCGAGACGGCGGAAGTGGAAGAGGGATTAGCGCATCATCATGGCGAGGCGCAATGGTCGGTCGGCAAGTCGATGACCGCGCTAGTGCTGGCTACTATCGGCGTATCGATCTTGGCGCATATGATGGTCGGTTCGGTCGAAAGCACGGCAGAGGCGGTCGGGTGGAGCGAACTGTTCGTCGGCGTGATCGTTGTGGCGATCGTCGGCAATGCGGCGGAACACAGCACGGCGGTGATAGCGGCCTATCGCAATCGTATGGATTTGAGCATGACCATTGCGCTCGGCTCGTCGATCCAGATTGCGCTCTTTGTCGCGCCGGCGTTAGTCCTGCTCGGGTACGCGCTGGGCCGGCCGCTCGATCTGCTCTTCACCGTGCCCGAGATCGCGGCCATCTTCCTTTGCGCTTTGGTCGTCAGCCAGATTTCCGTCGACGGGGAGAGCAACTGGCTGGAGGGGGTCATGCTGCTCACCCTCTACCTCATGATGGGCGCCCTCTTCTTCTACCTGCCGTCGTAGGAAGGGATCGACGTCGTTCTCCATATCGATCACGGCCTGCAGCGAGGCGACGGAGACCTCGATCTGGTCGTCCGTCGGTTCGCGCGTGGTCAGGTATTGGCTCCAAAGCCCCGGCGCCAACAGATATTTGGCCAGAAAGCCATCGCGGTACTTGCCTGCAAAGCGGATGATTTCGTATGTGAAGCTGGCGATCCAAGGTAGTACGGCCAGATGCATCGGCAGACGGATATAGATGGGGGGCCGTCCCATGAGCGAAAAGACGAAGATTGCGACCACCAGGACTAATAGCACGAAGCTGGTGCCGCAGCGCGGGTGCAGGCGCGTTTGGGCGCGAGCGTTTTCGACCGTGTTTTCTAATCCGGCTTCCAGCGCGTTGATCGCTTTGTGTTCGGCGCCGTGGTATTGAAAGACGCGGCGAATGTCGGGCATGAGGCCGATGGCGCCGACGTAGCCCAAGAAAATGCCGATACGGATCGCGCCTTCGGCCAGATTGATTTGAAAGTTGTCCCAATGCGCTCGTTTGAGCACATCGGCCAGATAGGTGGGCAGCGCGAAGAAGAGCAACAGCCCCAGCCCAATGCTGACAAAAATGGTCGCGCCGATGGCCAGGTCGTTGAGCGACTTGGGCATCGGTTTGGCGTCAGGGTCGTTTTCTAGTTGAACCGTGCTGGAGAAGTTGAGCGCCCGAATGCCCAGCGCGAGGCTGTCGATGAGCATCAGCGCTCCGCGCAGGAAGGGCTTATTGAGAAATTGCAACCGACCCAGCCAGCCTTTGGCGACGGGCTCGGCGCGCAATATGATCTGGCCGTCGGGCGCGCGGCAGGCGACGGCAAAGTAGCGCGGGCTGCGCATCATCACCCCTTCGATGACCGCCTGCCCGCCGTATCGCCAATAGGCTTGCTTACCGCTTTCTGCCGGCATTGACCGTGCGGCTACTTCTTGGCCTGGCCAAAGTTCTGATACTTCTTCATGAACTTCTCGACCCGGCCCTCGGTGTCCACAATGCGCATGCCGCCCTCGCCCCGAAAGACGGGATGGCACGCCGCGCATATTTCAACCCTCACCTCGTCCCGAACGGAAAGGGTCTGAAACGTATTGCCGCAACCGCAAGTAACCGTAACGGTTTGAACCGTTGGATGGATTCCTTTCTTCATTCTTGATCTCCGAGCGTACTATTATACACGACCATGGATCGGCTGCGCGCCTTGCTGTTGGATTGGTACGACCGCAACAAGCGGGCGCTGCCTTGGCGCGATTCGAACGATCCCTATCGCATTTGGCTGGCCGAGGCGATGCTTCAGCAGACGCAGACCGCGACCGTGCTTCCTTATTACGAGAGGTTCGTTCAGCGGTTCCCAACGATCCAAACTCTGGCCGATGCCGATCAGAGCGAGGTGGAGAAGGCGTGGGAGGGGCTTGGCTACTATTCGCGGGCGCGAAATCTGCGGAAGGCGGCGCGTATGGTGATGGAGGAGCTTGGCGGCGAGCTTCCCCAGGAGGCGAGCGATTTGCAGGGTCTGCCGGGCATTGGTCGATATACGGCGGGGGCGGTTTCTAGCATTGCTTTTGGTCGGCGTGAGCCTGTGGTGGACGGGAATGTGGAGAGGGTTATATGCCGGGCGTTTGCGTTGGACATGCCGGCCGGGAGCGCGAGGAATCGTCGGTTGTGGGAGATTGCCGCAGAATTGGTGGATCCGGAGCGACCGGGGGATTTTAACCAAGCGTTGATGGAACTGGGCGCGACGGTCTGTACCAAGCACAATCCTTTGTGCGGCGAATGTCCTTGGCGCGATGCGTGCAAGGCGTTTGCCGATGGGGTCGTTGAGGATTTGCCCAGGCCTAAGGAGCGGCCTGCAGGGGTGAGGATGACTGTGGCTTGCGCAATCGTGCGCCGAGGCGAGGAGATTGCGGTCGCGCGGCGCGTTGAGGGCGGGCTGTGGGGCGGTTTGTGGGAGTTTCCGCAGGCGAGCGTTTTTGAAGGGGAGGACGCTGAGAGCGCGGCGCGGCGGGCTGCTTTGGCTATCGGGCTGACGGCAGGTCGGTTGTCTGCAGTCGGACGGTTTCGGGCTCAGGCGACGCATCGGAGGATCGAGCTTTGTGCTTTTTTTGGGCTGATGGAGAGCGGCGAGATGGAGGCGGATTTCGGGCCGGAGTCTCAGAGAAGGCCGGACACTGTGCTGCCCGGGCCTTATTCGGATGCGCGTTGGGCATCTCTGGATGAACTCTCTTCGTTAGCGATGTCGGCTCCGATGCGAAGGGTTGTCAAGGCGATTTCAGGGGGCTGATTCGTACTCAAAATTGTGCTACATTTGCAAAAAATCCCGTTCGTTTGGCTCGCGGGGACGCTCGCCCTCCCGGACGGTTTGTGGCGTTTCGGCTCGCCCTCTCTTTGTTCTCGGTTGGAGTTGAACGGGAATCTCTCGATCTGTAGCACAATTCTAAGTACGAATCAGCCCAAGTCTTTTAGCTCGCGGGGACGCTCGCCCTCCCGAGCGCCCTAAGTTCTGTAGGCCGAGTTGATCGTTACATATTCGTGCGACAGGTCGCACGTCCAGTAGACCGCGCGGCCGTCGCCCGGGCCGATCGACAACTCGATCGCGATCTCGGAAGCTTTGAGCGCCTCGGCCATCGGTTCTTCCGCGCCTTCCACTGGCGTTCCCCGTTCCAGCGCCAAAATGCCCTGGATGGAAAGGCGGCAGGCGTTCAGATCGAAGGGCACGCCCGCTCGACCGGCCGCGGCCAGGATGCGCCCCCAGTTCGGGTCCTCTCCGTGCAGAGCGGTCTTGACCAACGGCGATTCGGCAATGGTCTTGGCGATCTGCTTGGCGGAGGCCTTGTCGGCAGCGCCCGTTACTCGAATCTCCGCCAACTTGGTCGCGCCCTCGCCGTCTCGCACAATCATCTTGGCCAATGCTTGGCAAACCTCCAGCAGCGACGTTACGAAGAGGTCGTGATTGGCCGCTGCGACGCCCGAAGCGCCGTTAGCCATCACAATCGCCATGTCGTTCGTGCTGGTGTCGCCGTCCACCGTGATGGCGTTGAAAGAATCGTCCACGGCGCGGCGCAGAGCGGCATCCAGCGCTTCTCGCTCTACCATGGCATCGGTGGCGATAAAGGCGAGCATGGTGGCCATGTTGGGCGCTATCATGCCGGCGCCCTTGGCCACGCCGCCAATGCGGTAGACGCCTTCTGGCGTCTCCACATCGATGGCGGCGCGCTTGGTGTATCGGTCTGTGGTCATCATTGCTTCGGAGAGAGCGGCGTCGTCCGTGCTCAACTTAGAGAAGAGATCGGGAAGCGCGGCTTCGATCTTTTCTATCGGCAAGGGCGCGCCGATCAGACCGGTGCTGGCCACGGCAACTCCCAAGGGCATGCAGTTGAGGCGCTCAGCCGTCGCCTCTGCCATTCGCCGAGCGCGCACCAGCCCCGATTCGCCCGTAACGCAGTTGGCGTTGCCGCTGTTGACGATCGCCGCATGGCAGCCGATGCCAGATCGAACGGCGCTCTCCGTCCAAATCACCGGCGCGGCGCGAGCAACGTTCTGGGTGAAGACTCCCGCGATCTGCGCCGGAGGTTCCGATACGATTAGACCGAGGTCCAGCAAACCCGGCTTCTTGATGCCGCACCAAACGCCCGATGACCGAAAGCCTTGCGGATGGCACACGCCCTTGTTCAGTATCACACCTGAGCGATTCGACAAGCCGTCCGCCGGTTCCTACGAGATTCGGTAGAATCGGTCATGCCTGTTATACTGGTCGCCGACAAGTTTGAGAAGTCCGGTCTCGATGGTCTAAACGCGCTGGGCTGCGAGGTTGTCTTTCGCCCGGATGCAAAGGACGATGAACTGGTGGAAGCGGTGCGTTCTTCAAGCCCGTCGATCCTGATCGTTCGGGGCACAAAGGTCTCCGAAGCCGCCTTGTCCGCCGGTCCGCTAGAGTTAGTCGTGCGCGCGGGCGCCGGATACAACACTATCGATGTGGCCGCCGCGTCGCGTTTGGGCATTTTGGTGGCCAACTGCCCCGGTAAGAACGCCATCGCGGTGGCGGAACTGGCTATGGGGCTGATTCTGTCGTTGGACAGGCGGATACCCGACAACGTCGCCGACTTGCGGCAGGGACGCTGGCGAAAGAAGGCCTACAGTGAGGCGAAAGGTCTCTATGGCAGAACCCTGGGGCTGATCGGCCTGGGGAATATCGGGCTGGAAACGCTCGCTCGCGCTAAAGCGTTCGGGCTGAAGTGCATCGCCTGGAGCCGTTCGCTGACTCCCGAAAAGGCGGAGCTCTTGGGGGTTGGGTTCGCAGAATCGCCCATTGACGTTGCCCGGAACTGCGACATCGCCAGCGTGCACCTTGCTTTGAATAACGAGACGCGCAATCTCTTGGGACGCGACTTTTTTGCCGCAATGAAACCCGGCGCGTTTTTTATCAACACTTCTCGCGCCGAGGTGATCGATCAGGCTGCGTTGACGGACGCCGTGCGCGAGAAGGGCCTTCGTGCAGGGCTGGACGTGTTCGACGAGGAGCCGACATCGGGCGAAGGCGAGGTCGATGCGCCGATCTTTCAGATGGAAGGCGTCTACGGCACGCATCATATCGGCGCCAGCACCGAGCAGGCGCAGGAGGCCATCGCCGCCGAGACCGTGCGCATTGTGCGCGAATATCTGACGACCGGCCATGCGCCTCACGCGGTCAATTTGGCCAAACGCTCGCCCGCGGTCGCAATGCTGGCGGTTCGCCATTTCGATCGCGTTGGGGTCTTGGCGCACGTGTTCGATTGCTTGCGCGATGCGGGGATCAACGTGCAAGAGACAGAAAACGTCGTCTTTGAAGGCGCGGAGGCCGCGGTCGCTCGGATTCACTTGGATCGCAAGCCGGACGAGCGGGCGCTGAGCAGCATCAAAGAGTGCCAGGACATCATCTCGATCAGCCTGGTCGATCTGAAGCCTTAGGTTATAATATCCAGCATGAATCCTGCCGGCACGCGCGGATCCGGCCGCGTGTTTCGCATCCTGATGCGCCAGTCCGGAATGCTGCGCGAGATGGGCGGCGAGCTGTCGCAAGCGGTCCAACGCGTCGATTGGATGTTTATACAGGCCCTCGAACAGGGCGTTTCGGACATTCACCTGCACCCCGAACGCACCGCGCTCCGCATTCGATTCCGAGTGGACGGGGCGCTTCATGAGTTTGAGGTCATCAACGACTTGGAGCTGACTCAGGCCATGCTGGCGCGCATCAAGCTGGCGGCCAACATGCACCTGGACGAGAAGCGCGACACGCAAGACGGGCGCATCGACATGGAGTATCTGGATCGCAAGCTGAGCGCTCGCGTCTCGTGCATTCCGTCGCTCAATGGCGAGCGGATCGTCATGAGAATTTTGGACCCGGCTCAGATGCGGGTCGATCTGGACAAATTGGGCATGCCGCCCGACGTGCTGCAGGGCTGGAAGCGGTCGCTGATGACGGCGCACGGGATGCTGGTTGTAACCGGCCCAACGGGTTCTGGAAAAACTTCGACCCTCTATGCATCGATCAACACGCTGGACAGAAAACGCCGTAACATTGTAACGGTCGAGGATCCGGTCGAGTACGAGTTTAGCGACAATATCATGCAGGTGCCGGTTTCGGAGAAGATCACCTTCCCCCGCGCCCTAAGGGCGATGCTGCGGCACGACCCGGACGTGATCATGATCGGCGAGATTCGAGACGGCGAATCGCTGGAGATCGGTATTCAAGCGGCCTTGACGGGGCACTTGGTGCTTTCGACTCTGCACACCAACGACGCCGTGGAGAGCGTCAGCCGAATGATCGACATGGGCGCCGAGCCTTACTTGATCGCCGCGGTGCTCCGCTGTGCGATGGCGCAACGCTTGGTGAGGATGATCTGCGCGGAGTGCCGCACTCAAGGCACGGCCACGCCCGAAGAGCTGGCCGCGCTGAAGATTCCACCAGAAGCGGCCGCCCAGACGAAGGTAGCGGTCGGTCGCGGCTGCCAATCGTGCCGGGGCACCGGTTTTCGGGGTCGAGTGGCGATTATGGAGCACATGAACGTTTCGGCGGCGCTGCGCGAGGCTATTGTAACCCGCGCATCGGGCGACGACGTGGCGGCGATCGCCAAGAAAGAAGGCATGACGACGATGCTGGAAGACGGGCGGGACAAGGTGTTGCGCGGCGTAACGACGCCGGGAGAAGTGATCCAGGCCGTCTATGCCGGTTTGGCGCCTGGTTAGCCCATGCGAGCGATCGTTCAGCGCGTATCGCGAGCCCGCGTGGTTGTGGACGACGATGTATCGGGCGAGATCGGGCTAGGCATTCTGGCTTTGGTCGGCGTGAGCAAAGAGGACGACGAATCGAACGCGCTGGCCTTAGCGCGAAAGGTGGTCGGCCTGCGCATTTTCAACGACGACCAAGGCAAGATGAACCTTGATCTGGCCGCTGTAGGCGGTGCGATCTTGGCAGTCTCCAACTTCACTCTCTATGGCGATACCAGTCGCGGTCGGCGGCCGGGCTTCGATCAGGCGGCGGGATACGAGCAGGGCGAGCGGCTGTACGAGCGCTTTTGCCAGGCTTGCATCGAGTTAGGGGCTGCTGTCGAGCGCGGCGTCTACGGCGCGGACATGCAGGTCGAACTGGTCAACTCCGGTCCAGTAACGCTGATTGTGGAGGGTTGATTCTTACTGTCAAAATTGCAGGAAACAATTCTCACGCGGGCATCGTCAGAGATGCTAAGTCTTATCATCTTTCGATAGGAGGGTATCTCGTCATGCGCGCACTTGCATTTGTCTTTTTTCTCTTGCTTGCTTTGCCCGCGCCGATTTGGGGCGCGTGTTCATCGACCTTTCTGGGCCTTTCGCAGAACCGCCCCCGTTGAGCGAGCAGACGCCTCATTGGGCGGGGATTCCTATCGACACGCTGCACGTGCTGCCCGGCTGCTACTTTCGAATCACGGTCGGGATAGAGTTCGACTTTCGCGCGTCCCGAACGCACTGGAACATCATGAACGTGTTCCTTGACTTTCGAGACGACTCGCCCGACGGCTCGCTCGAAGAGTTGCTGTCCGTTCATCAATACGACCCGACCAACGTAAGAGGCAACGCCCGTTTCCATACAGATATCGATCACATGGGAAGCAACCGTGTTGTGGCGGCAGCAGGCCGCCTTCATGCCGATTCTGTCAATCCTGGCAACACCGACGTGCCGATAGCGACTGAAAATGGAGCTGCCTTCAAGTTCATCTATCCGGGTACTCAGGCCATTTATCAACCGCCAGTTTTTGTCGGCCACTTCTTGGTGCGGGTCAGTCCTGATGCGCCAGAGTACGAGGAGATAACTATCTCGACCACTCGGCAGAGCCCTGTCGGCAGGCCGGGAGTTACACTGAGATCGTGCATGGTCAGCTATGATTCCACCTACTACTTCCACGACGATGGCATCGTCGAGTATGGCGGAGGAAACGTCGTGCCCGAGCCGGCCAGTCTGACGGCATTAGCAACGGCACTGATGCTGGCTGTGCTTCGAAAGAAACGGCTTCCGGGCATTGCAAAATAAGCGATTGCGTGCTATACTTAGTAATAGATCGTCAACTACTGTAAGGAGACCATCATGAATCTTGTCATTGCGGTGGCCGTCAGTAGCATCTGGGTTTCATCTTTTGCGGCTATCCTCCCTAGTCTATCGCTCACAAATCCTTCAGTTTGCTTTGCTACTAGCGCACATCAAATCCAGGCTAGTGCCGACTTGATTGCACTATTTGACTTTGAGCCAAAGATGCAAGTCGGCATCGGCGCTGACATGAACTTAAACTATGGATCGTTTCAGGATTACAGAGTCACGCCCAAACGCGAAACGGCGGAACCGCACGATCACTATGCGGACTTCAGAAGATCAGAGCCGCGGATTGACGATTTCGCTTGGGTTCATTTGCTATTATCTTCGCTTGACGATCCTATATGCGATGGTTGCGAGCCAGTGCAGTCGCAATTCTATGAATGCGGCCACTATACTCCTAATCCTTATGAGCCCTGCGACGACGAGAAGTGCATCATTAACACCATCGATTCTGCTACCTGCGAGTATAATCCGGCTGGCGATCCGGGTAACAACAAGTGTGAGGCGAACCCCATACCGAACACCATAGGCGTGTCCCAAGAACTTGTCCTCAATTTCTACTGGAAACCAGATTGCCAGGAAGTTGAATACCACCACTGGATAACTACTTATCAAGGATGCGATACATGTTCGTTTTCCTCATGGTTTGTTCGATGCGATGTATCGGGATGTTACGGCATCTCGCTGGGGAGCAGTATTCGGGCGGTCAAGAATGAGTGCGGCTGTTGATGCTATTTGGTTTGAGGCAAATATGACTTAGAAATAGTAAGCACAACCCATTAAGGAGGCTGAATGATGAGAAACCTTATGTCGATTAGTATCGCGGTAGCTTTGGCGCTGCCGTCTGGCGCAGACCTGCTCGACCAGCTTAAAGATGTCGATCGATCTAGCGTTACTTTGATCGGTCGCCTGACCCAGCCAGCGGACTTGCTCGTTGCGGAGTTCGGGCGCGTAACGTTCTCCGTGAGTTGGACCACGGACGGCAGTCGATACGGCTACTGTCTGTCCGATGCGACCTATCCAGAGCCGCCGATCTATTTGGCGCCTCAAAATCGGGCCGCCAAAATCACCTACGACAAGAACTCCGCCATGCAGATCTTCCGATCCGTCGAGGAAGCGGGCGTCTTGGAGATTGACGGCGGATACCACCTTCAGATCGCCCGATTCATGGCTGTCGAACCATCGGGCCAAATCAACGACTCTGGCCAAGAATCGAGGCTGCAAACTTGGCGCAGGCGCGACGAATTCGGATGGCTGGCCAAGAAGGCGCTCTGGATGGCCGGTCGCGGCTTCTCCGAGATGCTGAGCTCTATCGACAGCCAGACGATCGAGAATGGTCTGACCAAAGCGGAAGGCCCCGCATCGTGGGCCGGGATTGCCGGCAACCTTACGATCTGGGTCGAGCCGACGTCCTTCTTAGTCAGACGCGCCGAGTTTCGCCGCACTGGGCAGACCGAGGTCTCTATCAAGATGACTACCAGCGGCACGTTGAGCGACGGCGCGGCCAAGGCGGCGCAATCGGGCCGATTAGAGAACCGAATGGGCGCCGGAACTTGGTTCGTGGACGAAGCTTCTTTCACCGGTCTCCAGGCAAGGTTCGACGGCGAACTGATGCTGCGCGCGATCGATAAGACGCGAGGGACGCCCGAGCAGAAGACCGTGCGGCACGACTATCGGCACAACTCTTCCAAGCCGATGATCGCTCGCCTGCCTTAAGACGCAAAGCCGCCCGGCAAGCCACTAACTTGCCGGGCGGCTTTCATGCTTATCGATTCAGCAGGGTTCCGACGTATCTCAGCGCTTCGTTGGCGCAGGTCGCGCAGTAGCCGCCTTCCTCTGCCATACGGTTTACCACGTCGTTAATCTTTCTCAGTTGGTCGGGGTCGGGCGTCTTGGCCGAGGTCGTGATCTTGACGATGTCCTTTAGGTCGGCAAAGAGCTTTCGCTCGATCGCTTCTCTCAGGCGCTCGTCGCTGCCAATCTCGAATCGCGCGCCGCGTCGAGCCAGCGATGCCACGCTTCTTAGCACGCCCTCGCGAAACTCGCGCTTGGCGTTATCGCTGACGCCGATCTGCTCTTCGATGCTGCGCATCAGCTTCTCGTCGGGGTCCAGCTCTTCGTCGGTTATCGGGTCGTTCACCTTCGTCTTGTTGCAGTAGGCGTCCACGTTGTCCAGGTAGTTCTCTACTAGGGTCTTGGCCGCCTCTTCGTACGAGTAGACGAAGAAGCGCTGAACTTCCTTCTTGATCAGCTCGTCGTATTCTTTTCGAGCGTCGTCCAGCATGGTCAGAAGCTTCTTGCGCTCTTCCTCGCTGCTGGTGTGCTCTACCAGGCCGTCGCGCAAGGATCGCAGCACATCGATAGGCGTGATGCAGGCCTTGCTGGTTACCATCGATGCCGATAGCCGATTGAGAATGAAGCGCGGCGAGACGCCGTTCATGCCTTCGTCGCCGTACTCTTCTCGAAGCTCTTTAACGTGCCGCTGGTCCCAGTCGCCCACTTGTCGCTCGCCGTCGTACAGTTTCATCTTGGTCAGCAGCGACATGCCGCTCTTCTTGGGCGGCTTCAGTCGGCTCATGATGGCGAACATGGCGGCGGAGCGCAGCGCGTGCGGCGCGATGTGCACCTTGGCCAGCTCGTTGGTCTCGTCGTTCCATTGAGACTGGTGGATCAGCTTGTCGTAAATGCGCACCTCTTGGCCGACTTGCAGGTTGTAGGGCACCTTCACCACGAACATTCGGTCGATCATTGCCTCGTTCTCCTTGTTGGAGAAGTAGCTATTGAACTCGTATTCGTTGGTGTGCGCCACCACTACAGTGTCGGTGTAGATGAGCGAGAATCGACCGATCTTGATCATTTGCTCGCCCGCTACGGTGTTCAGCTCGTATAAGAATCGCTTGTCGGCCTTCAGCATCTCGATGAACTCCATGATGCCGCGGTTGGCCTTGTTCAGTTCGCCGTCGAAGTTGTAGACCCGCGGGTCCGATTCGACGCCGATCTGGGTCAGCAGGTTGAGGTTGACGCTGCCGGTGAGTTCGGAAACGTCCTGAGACTTGGGGTCGCTGGGCTTAAACGTGCCCACGCCGACTCGGTCTCGCTCGGAGAGCAAGATTCTCACGACGGGCACCGATTCGAAATTATCGCCCCATTCGTGGCTCATGCGCCAGCGGCACACAGGGCAGAGGTCGCCTTCGATGTGCACGCCGTATCGCTTCTTAAACTCGGCGCGAAGCTCCTCGGGCACTAGGTGGAGCGGCTCTTCGTGCATGGGGCAGTCCTTAATGGCGTAGACCGCGCCCGATTCTGCCTTGGAGAACTTCTCCAGTCCCCGCTTAAGCATGGTTACCAAAGTCGACTTTCCCCCGCCCACCGGGCCGACCAGCAGCAGAATTCGCTTCCGCACATCCAGCCGCTTGGCCGCCGGAGCCAGATACTCCTCGACCAGATGCTGCAGCGTACGATCCATGCCGTACAGCTCGGTGGTAAAGAACTTGTAATCCTTTGGGAGATCGTCCCCGCGCTCTATCATGCCGTCTGCCGCCACCATCTCGTAGAGGCGCGCATGGGCGAGGCTGGCGACCTTTGGATCTTTGGCCACAGCCTCCAGGTAGTCGGCAAAAACGCCTTCCCACTGGACCTGCTTGGCCAGCCGCCTCTGTTCGTCCATCTGCTTCAGAAAATCAGCAGTATTCATTTTCTTCCTTAAACCCCCTTGATTGACCTCCCGTGGGTGCGGGTTCCCCCATTGGGGGATCATCGGTCTGTCAGCGCCTCATGTTTTGCACAGCGTCGCCACGAACGGTTTGACGCTCGCCCGAGGTTTATGTTCCACATCCTTTGGGCGGGTTTGAGAAGCGTCCCATAATCTATATGCAACGGGCCAGAAGTTTGTAAAGCCTGCAGGGAGTCAACCTGGTTTAATAGAATGTTGGAGCTGGATGCGCTCCTCTATTAAGAACGATCTTTCGGGCTACGCGTTCGTCGCGCCGTGGCTGATCGGATTCTTCGCATTTGCGCTCTATCCCGTTTTGTCAACGCTCTATCTCAGCTTCACCGATTTCGACGCGCTGTCGCCGCCGCGATGGGTCGGCCTGGACAACTACATCGACCTCGTTGGAGACGCCGACTACTTCTGGCGCTCGTTATATAATACGGCCTTCATGCTCATCGAGGTTCCTTTGAGCGTGATATTGGGGCTGTTTCTGGCGATATTGCTGAACGCGAATCTGCGGGGACAGGCGGTGTTTCGAGCGCTGTTCTACGTCCCGGCGGTGGTTCCGACTGTGGCGGCGTCGTTTCTTTGGCTGTGGACGCTGAACCCGGTGAATGGTTTGGCGGCGCCGGTCAACCAGGCTTTGGGTTCCGTAGGACTGGAGCCTGTCAACTGGTTTACCGATCCGGCTACGGCCAAATGGGGCTTCATTGTGATGGACCTGTGGATGATCGGCGGAGCGATGGTGATCTATCTGGCCGCGCTGCAGAACGCGCCGATCGCGCTTTACGAGGCGGCGGCGCTGGACGGCGCGCGGCCCTGGCAGATGCTGCGCTATATCACGGTGCCGTTCATCTCTCCGGTGATCTTCTATATGTCGGTGATGGGCGTGATCGGCGCGTTTCAATACTTTGCGCAGACCTTTGTGATGACGCAGGGCGGACCGGAGAACTCGACCCTGTTCTATTCGCTCTATCTGTTTCAGAACGCCTTTTCTTACTTTAGGATGGGGCATGCCTGCGCGATGGCCTGGATGCTGTTTCTGCTGTCGGCGCTCTGCGTCTGGCTGATCTGGCGCTCCTCTCGACGCTGGGTCTACTACGCGGGGGAATGACAAGAGCGGGCGATTGTGCCCCTCCCCTGTATCCCCTCCCCAAACTCTGGCGAGTTTAGGGAGGGGAGCGAAAGCCATTTTGCTCCCTGAACAGGTCGCCGTTTGCGCGTTCAGGGAACCGTCGGACGCGCTAATCGGGAGGGCGAGCGTCCCCGCGAGCCGAAAGCGTTCCGAATGGCGGGCGCGGAGGGATTTGAAGAGGGCCGGCGAGGACGCCGGGGGCGTTTTATCTGGCTCGGGGCAGGAGCCGCCCTCCTTGCCTCCAATAATCCCTGCATGAGACCTGCGCGGAAATATCAATACGACGCCGTCGAGGAAGCGCTGCAGAGGCTCGGCGGTTATGCTGCGCTTGCCGACATCTATCGCGAGGCGCTGAAAACGCCCGGAATCGAATGGGGCACACAGACGCCTTTCGCCAGCATTCGACGCATCGTCCAGAAGATGCCCGATCGGTTCTTCAGAATTCGCTCAGGCGTTTGGGGCCTAGTTGATCAGAGGCAACGGATCGAAGGGCTTTTTGGCGCGGAAGCCGAGACGCCGACCCCATCGCAGTCCGAGTTCACGCACACTTTCTACCAAGGATTAGTCGTGGAACTGGGCAAGCTGAAGCAGTATCAGACCTATGTGCCGGCTCAGGACAAAAATCGAAGCTTCAAGGGCGCGACGCTAGTGCGGTCGCCGACATGACGGAGCTCCCGCCTTTTACCTATCCTTGGATACTCAACGAGGTGAAGAGCATCGATGTCATTCAATGCGCACAGCCACCCTAATACCACTCGCATTTAATTAGAATATCTTCTAAAAGCCCATCTTCGCAGAAATGCAGGTTTAAAATATACGGAAGTTGGTCAAAAGCTTCCCGCAATGGCTTTTGGCTGCTTTTCCAACCTTCCCCGTCGGTTATCCACACAAAGCCAACCTGCTGATTTGCAAGGTGATCGTGTAACACCTTCAACTCACCCGCTACGGCCTTTAGCTTGCTACCGCCTCCACTATAGTAATTGGTTTCTACTAATATCAGTTTTCCCATCGACTTTACTGCAAAATCAAATCTCCTGTTGGCTCTGTCAGGTTCCACCTTTATGCAAAACTTCTCCCATATAGCCGAGTAAGTCGCCCCGGAAAGGAAGTGAATATCTCCCTTGCATGCGATCTGATGAAGCTTCGCCTTGACCAATTCTTCCATTGAAGTGCCTGCCCGATTCTTTCGACCATTGGAGTCAAGTCCGACTTCAACACCTAAAACATAATCAGGAACATTTTTAATGTTAATTAGTAAGTCAATAATGCCTGTCTTCCTGGAAAAGTAAATCGCCTCGTCAACAGACAAGTTCGAATCAAATTTATACGCTAATTGTTGCTCACAGCCAGCACTATCAATATCAGTCACGAGAACACTTTTGTTCTGGGATCTGAGTGCTACAAGCACAGGTAGCACTTTAGACACACTAGGGTGGTTTTTGATGACATAACGCAGGCGCGATTCGGCATCTGGATGTCCTGCCGCATAATTGAGAATGTTTAGATCCAAGTCTAAATCAGATAATGATTTATATACTTTTTTCCAATTTACGAAGTACTCCCAGGTCATAATTGATTTGCGAAGCGTTGAAATCAGCTTATCAAACACAGCGTTGGGATCGTCTGTTCTCAAGCGTGATACCCATAGATCGGTCCGGTTCATATCTAAACTCTAAGCCCCCAGAGTTGACGCCGAATTAAGCTCCAATGCAACTTGGCTATCGATAAGCGATATCGTCTCTCAGCCTAGCAACGGCCACGGCTGTAAAATCTTCTTCTATTTCAAATCCCACAAACCTGCGACCAAGCCTCACCGCTGCGACGCCGGTCGTGCCGCTGCCGCAGAAGGGGTCCAGCACCAGGTCGCCTGGTTTGCTGGCGGCCTGCACGATGCGCATCAAGAGTTCCTCCGGTTTCTGGGTCGGATGTTTGCCGTATCGCTTTTCCCATGGTTTAGGCGGCTGGATGCGCCAAAGGCTCAGCATCTGCTTGCCGGGCGCCGGGTCGCCGATCGACTTCATCGTTTCGTAGTCAAAATAGTGCTTCGCTTTTTTGTCCTTCTTGGCCCATAGCACCGTTTCGGTAGCGTGGGTAAAGTAGCGGCACGAGAGGTTGGGCGGCGGATTGACCTTGAACCAGGCGATGTCGTTTAGGATCGCGTAGCCCAGCTGCTGCATGGCAAAGCCGACGCTGTAGATGTTGTGGTGGGTACCCGAGACGAAGATCGTGCCGTTAGGCTTCAAAACCCTTCTGCACTCGCGCAGCCACTGCACGTTAAAATCGTGCACCTCGTGGAAGCTTCGCGCGGCGTCCCATTGGCCTTTGTCCACCGAGACCATCTGGCCCGCATGGCACGTGATGCCGCCATCGGACAGAAAGTAGGGCGGATCGGCGAAGATGAGGTCGAACGCCTCGCTGCGGCACTGTTGAAGCAGTTGAAGCGCATCGCCCGCATAGAGCCGGACGCCCTTATCGGCGTGATAGAAGGAGGGCTTCGGCGCGTCGTACTGGGCGTTCCCGTCCGCCAGGATCAGCGCGCCTTTGTCCAAAAGTTCTTCTTTGGAAAGGAAAAGGTCGTCCGCGGGCGGGGCAGTCCCAAGCATCGGGATCGATCCTACCAGATCGGATCAAGGGGGGTGAAGATCGTTGCGACGCCCAGTTTCCCCTAGGCCCTCGGCTCGCGGTCTCTGGACCTCGTCCGTCTTCAGTCCCCTCCCCAAACGCGGAGCGTTTGGGGAGGGGATATAGGGGAGGGGCGCCTTTCATCCCTCAACAACCGTTCGAACCAGACTGGGCGAGCCGAGGCTAGCCCACTTGACTTTTCAAGACGGTATCTCCACACCTCTGGGTGTCGAGGGATGCCAGGCCGGCGGGGACGCCGGCGGTACTTTTTGTCTCTCCGCGCCCACAGGCGCGGAGGGGTCGGGAACCTTTCGACCACCATTTGTCGGGCGTTGCGAACGGTCTAGACGGGAGGGCGAGCGTCCCCGCGAGCCGAAAGCGCGGGCCAGGCGGGAGCCTGGCGTTCCGAACGGCGTTCCGTTTGAACGGGATTTTTTGAGAATGTAGCACAATTTTGAGCACGAATCGAGCCCCAGATTCGGCCATAAGCGCGATTCGGCTATAATGGCGCATCGATCATGCGACGCATCGCGATGGCGCTCGGCTTCTGTCTGTTCGCCTGTTCGGCAACGCTCTCGCAGCAGGTTGAGATCAGCGCTCAGCCGGTCTTCGGTCGCGCTCATATGGCCGTATTCAGAGAGCCGATGGAGCCGCTCTGGATCGTCCTCCAAAACAAGGGGCCGAGCCTTAAGGGCTATATCGAGGCAAACTCCGGCTCGAACCTCTATCGAATGCCCGTCGATCTGCCTTCCGGTTCGACCAAGCGCGCGCTCATCTATCCTCCGGGCGGCCTCCCCGACAGCGTCGCCTATGTCGCCGGGCGCCGGCGATTCGTCGTTAAATCGGCCTACGCTCCGCCTCAATTAGGGATACCGTTAGTGGCGATCGGCGATGAGTTCGGCGGTTTGGAGGCTTTTGCGGCGTCGTCCGTTGGGACGGACGCATTTGCAAAGTGGATTCCCGATTATGTGCGGCCAGAGAACGCGCCCGATCGATCCATCGGCTATGCCGGCCGTCCCGTACTGATCGTCGGCGCTGGCGCCGAAAGGCTGGCCGAGGCTCAATGGGGCGCGATCCTGCTTCATACGGCGAGGGGAGGCAGGCTTTATCTATTGGGCGGTCCGGGCGCGGTCTATTTGTCGGTGCCCGGGTTGGCCGACGCGCTCCCGGTCGAAAGGCTGCGCGTAAAGAGCGGCCTGAATCTGGCGCCCTTGGCGCGAGCTTTGCAGGGCCGACCGTTTTCCGACCGGGCGACCGGCACCGTCGGCGCGTTGCGTTCGGGAGCGGCGCTGCTGGCGGGGACGGATGAAGAGTGTTTGATGGCCGTTCGATCGTATGGTCTTGGAACGGTTTGCTTTGTAGCCGTCAGCCTTTGGGATCGCCCTCTGAGCCAGTGGCCTGACAAGCACAAACTGATCGATGTCGCGAACTGGAGGGAAGCCGAGCGCGTTTCGATCGAGAGTCTGGCAACCGCTACCTATTGGTCGACTAGCGCCGACACCGTCGCCTCTAAAATCACCTTGCCGTCGGCCAATACGGTCGTGGGGGCGCTCTTTGCTTACTTTGTGCTCGTCGTGCCCGTGAATTACTTTGTGCTAAAGAGACGAAAAGCCCTTCATAAGAGCTGGCTCACGGCGCTGATCTGTTCGCTGGCGTTCGTCGGGGTTGCGTATGCCCTGATGGCCGATCTGCGCTCTCTGCATACAATGGTCAAGACGCAAGGCGTTCTCATCGTTCCGACTGGGGCCGAGATCGCGCTGCTTTATGCTACGGGCACGATATTCTCGTCTGCGCAGGGTCGATACGAGCTGAAGGCGCCTGCCGCAGAGATGTATCGAGCTGATGATTCGGCTTACGCGCCTGTGCTCGCCAGTGTCCGCGTGATCGACGACGGGCGCGACATCTCTGCACAGGTAGACGCTAGAAACCTCTCCTTTATGCGGATGCATTTGGACGGCCGCATCGATTTGGGGGGCAAGGTTTCGGCCACGGTACGGCACGTCTCTGGAAAGCGGTATCGAGGGAGCATCGTCAACGGCACGACTTTTGAACTGCAAAACGCGACCGTTATCTATCCGAACGTTTCTATGGGCTCTCGGCCATTGACTATTCGCCCTGGAGAGACCGTAACGTTCGAGGCTGATCTAACCTGGGCGAGCGGGGCGCAAGTCGATCGACAGCATCCTTCGAGCCCTCAAGAAGCGTTTGGCGCGGCAGGCGATCGGCTCCCGCGCTTCGTCGCCCTTCGCGCAAACATCAATCTGAGCGATCCCTTGGTCAAAGCGGAAGGCCACTATTCGGAACAGGAAGTCGTCGCCTACCTTGTTGTGCCCGTGGGGCGAACCCAGTGATACCTATCGACAATCCCCTGCTTTGGTATCACTTGGTCGGCCAAAGCGCTGGAAAGTTGCGGAAAGAGCCGGCCTTGGCGGTCGCGGCGCTGGCCATTGTCGTCATCGCGGTCGCTCTGATCGCCATCCCGCTCAAGCAGTCGGGCGGGTTTGAGCCGGGCGCGCTGGTTGTGCTTCAATTAGCGATTGCCACAATCGCGGCGCCTCCGCTCTGCGGCCCGATATTTGCCGCCGATTACGAAAAAGGCTCCTGGGACGCCATCGTCGTTACGCGGCTGACCGCTAAACAGATCCTTATCGGCAAGGTCGGATCGCGCTTCTTTCTGATCGGCGCGCTGCTGGCCTGCTTTTTTGTCTTTCAGGCGTTGAACTTAGGGGCGGCAGGCGGGCAGCCGCCATTCTTGAAAGTTGCTTTGGCAAACCTCGCTGTCTATTCTTGGACGGCGTTGGTTGTTAGCTTCTGCTGCTGGATTTCTTACCGCTCGCGCACCGCTATCAGCGCCCTTATCGGCAGCTATTTAACGCTTTTCATTCTCTTGCTGGCTTTGCCGTTCGTCGTTTCGCTGATCGAGGCGATCTTCAGCGGCTTCGGCGCGAGCGAGTTTGCGGCTAGCCGTATCGTCGAGAGCGCCCATCCATACAACGTCGCAACGGCCGCGATGGACAGATACAGCGATCCTATCAAGCAACCGATCGACAGCGGGCTCCTGCAGTCGCCCGCCTATGCCGGTCTATCGATGCTGTTCGCTTATTCGACCCTTCGTTCGATTCGACGGCAGTGGAGAAAGTCATAATCATGCCGTTGGGAGGCTTGCCCGCATGTTAGAGGTTCAGAAACTACGCAAACAGTACGGCCTATTGGAAGCCGTCCAAGGCATCGAGTTTCAGCTTCATCCTGGAGACGTTTTCGGCTTTATCGGACCCAACGGCGCAGGCAAGACCACCACCATCAAGATGCTGGCGACCCTGTTAGAGCCGACCTCGGGCACGGCAACGTTGAACGGCATTGACATGATCGCGCATCCCGAAGAGGTGCGCCCGTTGCTGGGCTACATGCCCGATTTCTTTGGACTTTACGAGGGTATCACGGTCGAAGAGTATTTGGAGTTTTTCGCCGCCGCCTATCGCCTGCCTCGCGCGGACCGGCCACAGATCATCGATAACGTTTTGGAGCTGACCGACCTGACGGTGAAGAAGACCGCGTATGTAGAGACCCTCTCTCGCGGGATGCAACAGCGGTTGTGCCTGGCCAAATGCCTGGTGCACGATCCGACTCTGCTGCTTCTGGACGAGCCGGCATCGGGGCTCGATCCTCGCGCGCGGATCGAGATCAAGGAGCTGATTAAGGAGTTGGGCGCGATGGGCAAGATCGTGCTCGTCTCGTCGCACATCTTGCCCGAGCTGGCCGATTTTTGCAACAAGATCGGCATTATCGAGAAGGGCGAACTGTTGGTGTGGGGGCCGGTGGATCAAATCGTCCGACAGCTTCAAGCGCATCGCACAATAGAGATCCGGTCTTTGAGCGACAGGGACGCGCTCGTCAAGCGACTGGAATCGGCGCCGCACGTGCTGTCGGCCCATCCGCGAGACGGCGCCATCGAGGTGAGCTTTGAAGGCGCCGTGGAGGATCAGGCGGAGCTGCTTTCGACGCTGATCGCCGACGGGCACAAGATTATCTCGTTTAGAGAGACCGAACTCGACTTGGAGGACGTCTTTATGCAGGTTACCAAGGGCGTGGTGAGCTGATTGCGCGGAATGGCCGCGCCGATTCGGGCGGTTTTTGCCAATCCGATCGTCGGCCGGGAGTTTAAGACTCGGCTTCGGTCTAAGCGCACCTATGTCGCTCAGGGCGTTCTGATCGGACTGCTGTTCGGCATCGTCGGTATCGTCTATATGTTGGCGCTTGGCGTTCAGCGCGATTTTGGGATGACCGACGTGCAGATGGTGTTGCAGACGCTCTATCTGGGCATTTTGTCCGGCCAAACGGCGCTGGTTTGTCTGGCCGCGCCGACGCTGACGGCGACCGCGATTGTGGGCGAGAGGGAGCGAAAGACCCTCGATCTGTTGACCAGTTCTCCGGTTCGGGCGGGCGATCTGCTGGTCGGCAAGCTGATGGCGGCAGCCTCTTACATGGCGCTGCTGTTGGCAATGACGCTGCCCGCCGCGAGCATCGGCATTTTGGCCGGTGGCGCCACGCCGATCGAGGCGGCTTTAGCCTACCTGATTATCCTGACGGACGCGACCCTGCTGGCCGCGATCGCGCTGTTTATCTCCGTCTACGCCAAAAGCAGCGGCAACGCGATCGCGTTCAGTTTCTTCGCGGCGTTCGTCTTTTTGGCGGCTACTTTTCCGTTGGCGGCGATGTCTTTCGGTAGTGCGTTCTGGGGCATGGGGTACGTCATGGCGCCTTTGGCCTCGCTCAATCCATTTGCGGCGGCCATGATCGCCGATACGCAATCGGACATTCTTGGTCTCTCCGTGCCGGTTTGGGTCGTAACCGTTGTCGTTGCCTTGGCGCTGATCAGGCTTCTGGTAACGTTGGGGAGCATTGGCACGGGGTTGCAGAGCGGCAACGCCGTTGGGAGCGCCAGACGACAAGGGCTTTTAGTTTTTCTGTTGCTGATATTGGTCGGCGCGGCGCCGATCATGCGGACCCATTATGCAGAAACAGCGACGACGAGCGCGGCGGTCGGCATTGGACTGCTGACGGCCGTTTCGCCTTGGATTGCATGCCATGCCGAGCGACGGCCCGGGTGGTTTCGAGGGTCGGGCGCTTTTCGAGCGGACCCGACGGGGTCGCTGCCCTTTTTGCTGATTGCGGCGGCTTGGTTGACGTTTTGGTCGTTTGCCATCCCTAGCATCGGGGCGGGCAAGATTGTGGACTCGCCATTAGCGTCGTTCATGTTGGGAATGGCGCTCTTTGCTTGGGGGCTGTGCCGGTTTATTAGCGCGTTCGATTTGGGGTTGGGGGTTAAGCGTTTTGCGGCGCTGTTCTGCTTAACGGCGATATCGGCTTTGCCGGCGACTATCGCATCGGCTACGGCGGGCTATCAATGGCGAGAGCAGTGGCTGTATCAATGGTCCGTGGTCGGGACGATCGATAGGGCGCTGGAAGCGGCCTATAGCGGCCCTATCTCTGTCGGGCCGTCGATCGGCGGCGAGATTTGGTCGGTGTCGATAGCCTACGCCCTGGCAGGGCTGGGGATGGCGCTCTTAGCCCAGCGCGTTAGGATGCATCAGGCCTAAGCCGCGAGTGGCGCAACTCTCGTCCCATTCCTTGCGTATAATCAGGTAACCTCAGGCTCATGGCGATCGATTCGCAGGCAGTCGCGCTACAGGATCAGCTGACCCCTTTCAGAAGGCGGGTGCGGTTGTTGCTGGTTTGGCGTTATGGCGCGTTTATGGGCGCGGGGGCGGCGATTATAGCGATCATTCTCGAAGCGATCGACCTTAGAGGCGCGTTGTTGCTCCATCCGCTCATCTCGCCGCTTGTCGTCGCTTTCGGCGCAGGCGTTGGCATCCTTTGCGCGATTTTGAGGCCGATTTCGAGCCAATCCTTGGCCATGTTGCTGGATCGCCGCGCCGGCCTCAAGGATCGCCTTGCGACTGCGCTCGATCCCGACCGGCCGCCCAGCCCTATGGACGGCGCTCTGATCATCGACGCCAGTATCGCCGCGCAGGCCGCCGACCCCAAGAGAACGCTGCCCCTTCGCTTTGGCCTGCCCCAGACGCTCTTCGTTGCCGCGCTGCTCTTGCTCGCCCTCGTCCGATTTCTGCCGTCTCTTATTGCCATCGTGCAGCCCGAAATCAAGAAGGCCAACGCCGAGGTTCGCCAACTCAGCGAGGATGTGAAGCGCGTCGCCGCTCCTGTGTTAGAGGAGGCCAAGAAGCCCGACGCCACCGAACTGGAAAAGCGGATCGCCCAGAACATCGAGATGATGTCGCGAAAGGCCCAGGCGGGCAAACTCTCCAAAACCGATGCGCTGGCGATGAAGAACGAACTGGCCGAGCAGATGAAGAAATTGGAAAGCCAGCGCGCTGAGACCCTCAAACAGAGCGCGCAAAAACTGCCCACCGGCGCAGACGCCATGAAGAAACTGCAGGAGATGCAGCAAGCGTTGGCCCAGCAGCTCCAGAACATGCCGGCCAGCAAAGCCGAACAGAAGGAGACGCTCCAAAAGACGCTTGAAGCCGCCCAGCCCAATGCCAGCCCGCAACAGACGCAAGAACAGATAAAGCGCATTCAAGAGAACATTGAGGCGCTGAAGCGGCAATTGGAGCAACAGAAGTCGCTAACGCCCGAACAGCGACAGGCCTTAGAGCAACAGATGGAGTCTCTGCAGCAGCAACAGGAGGCGCTGGAACTCTCTCAGCAAGCCAGGGAGTTCATGCAAAAGTTAGCCAACAATCCCGAGCTTCAGGAAGCGATGCGCGAGTATGCCGAGTTTCTTGAGCAGATGATGAAGCAGGCTGAAAGCAACCAACAAGAGAGAGAGCAGAATCAGCAGAATCAGATGTCGGCCGAGGAGCTCCGCGAGATGGCCGAGCAGCTTCGGCAACAATTGGAAGAGTTGGCCGCTAACAACCAATCGGACGAGCAGATTCAACAACTGGCACAGGAAATGGCCGATCAGATCCGCGAGATGATGGCCAACGCGCAAGGGATGCGGGCCGCGCAAGGTTTTAACTTTCGGTTCGGCGCTGGCTTGGGTCGGGATGGTCAAGGCGGCAGCGATAAGGGCGACTATAGCGGCCAGCGCGACCGGCTCAATCAGGGCGATCCCCAGGAAGAGCTGAAGATCAAGATGAAGGACGCGCCCGTGGCCGGCCATGTGCCCAAGGACGCTAAATCGACCCAATACATGGAGTTCGACGCGCCGCCCACGCCCGGCGGCAGCAACGTGCCGCTCAGCAAAGCGCTTCCCAAATACCAGAAGAGCGCCGAGCGAGCGGTCAACAGGCCCAATGTGCCGCCTGCCGAGCGACAGCGGGTCAAGCGATATTTCGAATCATTGTCAGGAGGCAAACCAGAGTGACGGACGGACGAGAGGACGCGGCTTGGTTCAGGGACAAGTTCAACACCTTGCAAAACGAGGTCGGCAAGGTCATTGTGGGGCAAGAAGAGGTCGTCGAGGCGACGCTGGTCGCGGTGGCGGCCGGCGGCCATGTTTTGTTAGAAGGCGTGCCGGGACTGGGCAAGACCATGCTCGTGCGGACGCTCGCTCAGGCGCTGCATCTCGACTTCAACCGAATCCAGTTCACGCCCGATCTGATGCCCGCCGACGTTACTGGCTCGAACGTATTGGCCGAAGGAGACGACGGCCAGCGCGCGTTCGTCTTTCGCCCTGGGCCGATCTTTGCCAACATCGTGCTGGCCGACGAGATCAACCGCGCAACGCCCAAAACCCAGTCCGCTTTGTTAGAGGCAATGCAGGAACAGGCCGTTACGACCGGCGGCGCGCGCCGACCGCTCGGACCGCCATTTTGGGTAATGGCGACTCAGAATCCCATCGAGCAAGAGGGCACTTATCCTCTGCCCGAGGCCCAACTCGACCGGTTCTTCTTCAAGATTCTTGTCGGCTATCCGTCGTTGGAGGAGTTGCGCGACATCATAGCGCGAACGACCGGTACCGAAACGCCAATCGCCGAAGCCGTTGCCGATAGAGAAGATCTGTTGCGGATGCACCGGATCGTGCGCGAGGTGCCGATAGCGAGCCAAGTGCAGGACTTCGCGCTACGTTTGGTGGTCGATAGCGATCCGGCCTCGCCAACTGCGCCAGAGGCCGTGAGGCGGTATGTGCAGTACGGTTCCAGCCCCCGCGGCGCTCAGGCGCTGATCTTGGCGGCTAAAACTTTTGCGCTGATAGAAGGCCGCTACAATGCATCGCAAGAGGATATTATCAAGGTTGCCAAGCCCGCTCTCAGGCATCGAATTCTGTTGAACTTCGAGGCGGATGCCGACGGCAAAACGCCGGATCAGATTGTCGAAGCCTTGGTCGATCATGCTCGGCACGGCCAGCCCGAGCCGCTTAAGGTGTAGCCATGTCCGACTGGTCGCCGCCTTCTGCCGAACAGTTAGCCGCGCTCAACCGCTATCGCCTTAAACCCGGCAAGAGCATGGCCGGTCGCATTCGCGGCGAACGCATCTCGCCTCGGAAAGGCGTTTCGATCGAGTTTGCCGACTATCGGCATTATGTCCAGGGCGACGACTTGAGGCACCTGGATTGGAACATCCTGGCGCGGCACGATCGCCCGGTGATGAAGACTTACCGAGACGAGCAAGAGCTGCTCGCGCATCTCTATGTCGATTCGTCGGCATCGATGGGCTTTGGCGCGCCGTCAAAACTGGACCATGCCCGGTCGATCGCGGCGGCATTGGCCTATATCGCTTTGCTTGGGGGCGATGCGGTCTTTCTGGGTTCGGGCCCGGGCATTCGAGGACGGGCGGGCTATCGCAAGCTTGCGGAGATGCTGTCCTTGCTAAAAGCAAAGGGCGCGGGCATTGAAGAGAGACCGAACCAGGCGCCGGGGTTGACGTTCGTTCTCACCGATGGACTTGATCCGAACATGGCCGACTTCATCCGACGATTGGCGGGACGAGGACATCAGATAGCATTCGTCCAAATCCTTTCGGACATTGACCTTGACCCGGATTTAGAAGGCGATCTGCGCCTTATCGACAGCGAATCGTCTAGCGCTATGGAGATCACCGCAACCAGCGGCGCGCTCAAGACGTACAAAGAGAATCTATCGCGCCACTGCGACGAGTTGAGCGCAGTGTGCCGACGGACAGGAGCGACCTACGTCCGTCTCGACGCGCCGGAAGAGCCGATACGCCAAGCCGTGATCGCGCTCCGTCGAGCGGGTCTGATCGCTTAGCCTTTAACAATTCCTTAACAATTGCGAAGGGTAGACTCGATTCGATGGTGATCGCCGACGCGCCTCCGCCTATGGTTATCGACACCGAACTCGAGACGCGCCATGCTCCGGAACCGCCCGTAATGGCGGCCGCGGTGGGCGTCAACGTTTTTTACGGCAACTTTCAGGCGCTCAAGAGCGTCAACATCGAGATTCGATCCAACCGTATCACCTCGCTGATTGGCCCCTCCGGATGCGGCAAGACCACGTTTCTGCGCTGTTTGAACCGCATGAACGATCTGATAGAAGGCGCTCGCGTCGAGGGCCGCGTGCTGATCGATGGCATCGATGTCTACCACTCGTCGGTCGATGTGGTCGAGCTTCGAAAGAGCGTCGGCATGGTGTTCCAGAAGCCCAACCCCTTTCCGATGAGCATCTTCGACAACGTTGCCTATGGTCCGCGTCTGCACGGGTTGAAGGAGAAGAGCCGTTTGTCCGAGATCGTAGAGACCAGCCTGCGGCACGCGGCCCTATGGGACGAGGTCAAGGACAAGCTGAAGGAATCGGGTTTGAAGCTTTCCGGCGGACAGCAACAGCGGCTTTGCATCGCGCGCGTTTTGGCCGTCAGCCCGCAGGTCATCCTGATGGACGAGCCGACCTCGGCGCTCGACCCGGCAGCGACCTACCGGATAGAAGAGCTGATGCAGACGCTGAAAGAGGATTACACCATCGTGATCGTAACCCACGGAATGCAGCAGGCAGCGCGAGTTTCGGACTACACGGGGTTCTTTTTGAACGGCGAGATGCGCGAGTTTGGCACCACCGAGCAGATCTTCACGGTGCCCGCATTGAAAGAGACCGAGGACTACATCCGCGGTCGATTTGGCTGATTACCAGCCGTACTTCTCCGGTCCCCATTCCTTCTGAACCAGTTCTTGCTTCACGGTCAGCAGCGTGCGATTGGGCACGTCTTCTGTTACGATCACGCCCGGGCCGACGCACGAATAGGCTCCGATCTTGCGTCCCGGCAGCGTGATCACGTTGACCCCCGTGCGGCAGTAATCTCCAAAGTAGGTGGCGTTGGAGAAGTTGGGCGGCGTCTCGCGCCGACCCTGCACCCAATGGCTCGTCTCGCCGTCGTCAAATCGCAGCGTGCCGCAAACGGTCGCCGCGCCGATATCGACCTTCTCGCCCACCACGCCCGAAATCTCGCAATAGTGATAGAGATAGGCGCCGTCGAACATCGCGCCGTCCATCTCGGCGCCGTGTCCCACGATGCAGTCGGAGCCAATGACAGTGCCCGCATCGATAAGGCAGTAGTCCTTTAGAACCGAGTTGCGCCCGACCGCGCAGGCGCCGTTGACGATCGCGCCGTTGATAGCCTGCGCGCCTTCCCCTAGAAACAAAGGGCCCTTGATGACGGCTCGTTTGCCGATTCGGGCGTTCTTGCCCAGCGAGACGAAACCGTCGATTTCTGCAGAATCGTCGATTTGGGCGCCGTCCGCTATTGGGTTCTGTGCCAGGCTAGCCGCCTCGTGCTCAAGCCACTTTCGATTGGCTTCCAAAATGTGCCAAGGCTTATCTAAGTCGATCCAGAAGCCTTGAGTCTCGATCGCTTGAACGTGCTCGCCCTTTTCGATCAAGAGTTGGATCGACTGCGCCAGTTCGGGTTCGCTCGGCGGCATTCCGCCGATCGGAACCGATTCCATACGGCCTGGATTGGCCTCCAGATGCGCTATGGCTTGCGGCGTTAGAAAGTAAAGCCCCGCCAACCGATGATCGTTATCGGTCGAGTGGCCTTCGATCTTACCGATCTCCCCGTTAGAGACCACTGCGCCGATCCAATCCCTCGGGTCGTCGTTCGGTCCAAGTTTGCACACGACCGCGCCTGCAATCGCGCCCGAACTCGCAAACGCCGCCAATGCTTGGCGCATGGCCTCGGGCGGACAGCAAACGTCTCCATAAGCGACAGCGATCGTCTCGCTTGCGACCAACGGCCAGCCAGAGAGCACGGCGCCATTGGTTCCGCCCTCTTGTCCGGGCCGATAGAAGGCGATCTTGGCCTCCGATCCTTCCAATGCGCTTCGCACCGAGCCCTCTTGATGTCCTACGGCGACCGCGATCTGGCTGATACCTGCCGAAACGAGCGAATCGACCAAGCGGCGGACGTTGGGCACGTTCATCACGGGCGTGGCGACCTTGTTTCTGGCCTCGTCGTAAGGCCAGATTTTTTTGCCTCGTCCGCCTGCCAGCACGATTGCTCGGGTCATGTTTATGATTGTGGCCTAAAAGTAGTCGGCGAGCGTCAAGCAGGTCGGCAGTCGCGGAAAGAGCCGATCGATCGCTTCGACTGCTTCTGCATCGCCTCTTATCGCTCCCTTCGCCATCGCCTCCACAGGCGTTAGCCCGCCGCCCAGCATCGCCGAAAAGGCCCCTATCTCCATACGAATCTGCGCCCGTCCGTCGACGCGCTCCACCTGGTCCGACAGCGCCCACGGCCCTGCATTGTGATTAAGCAACGGGTCCTTGATCTCGATCGTAACCGTCTGAGAAGGCGCCCCGCGAACCGCAACGGCCTGCTCAAGCGCGGCGCGCGCGTTGAGCGTTCTCAGCATCAAGTTCGGCATTGCCTGGTAAGCCGACATCGCCTGGTCTGGAGCCGCGTGCCGAGCGTCGACTAATTGGGGGAACGTCTTTGAGACGGCCTCTATTGAACCGACCATTGAAACCTCTTTCGCTCTTTCTGGGTTTCTTGCGAGCCAGCCGATCAGCGCCCTTCGAGCAAACTCGCTGGTATAGAGAAACTCCCGCGCTCGAAGCCGCTGGCCATGCTCGACGAGATCGTAAAGCAAATACCCTTCGATGCCTTGGCCTCGCTCGGCCACCATGCGGCGCCGATTGTTCCAGATGATGTAGTTCCAGCGTTCGCCTCGTCTTTCGACCGCGCCTGCGCGACGAGCGCCGACCGCCGCATGAACGGCTTTCAGCCCAGTCAAATGCTTGTTTTCCCAAATTTGCGCACAGGCAGCCTCGGGATATTTGGGCAGTGTTTCAGGCTTGATCCTTGCTTCATAGGCGACGGCGCACATTTCGAAGCCATGCTTTCGATAGAACGCATAGTCAAAGGGAATCAGTCCCGCTGCAACATAGCCCGCTTCGGCCATGCGGGTGAGCGTTGCGTCCATCAATATCCGGGAAAGGCCTCTGCGACGATGATCTGGATGCGTCGTTACTCCCGAAATGCCCGCAAGATCGATGCGGAGACCGCCCAACTCCATTCGACAGGGCAAGACAGTCAGGATCGAGGCCAAATCCCGACCCTTCGAAGTTGGCTTCCATAGCCCTAAGCGAATGTAGACGTCCCGTTGCGGGTCCTGCTGAAACAGTTGAAACGCCATGTCTGGATTCAGACCGAAACCCTCGCTCAGCACGTCCACAAACTCGCGAAAGTCGGCCGTCTCGATCAGTTCGACCTGGTTCGTCGGCGCGCGACGACCGATCATGGCTCTGGGGGCGGCTCGACCGTTGCGATGCGCACCCGAATCGTAACGCTGCGGCGACCCTCGATCTGAACTCCCGGTGGTGCAACGAGGGGGGCGGTCAATGTTGCATCGGTCTTTAAGCTGGCCAGGGAGACGGGCATCGTTTCGACCACCGAGACCTTTGCAACTGCGTTCGGCTCGCCTCGCACTCGAACTTGGCTGGGTTCGACAAGGGTTGAGACTATCCGATACGGGAAGGGCGGCGCGTCTCGCCACTGCACGCTGACCGGCGCGATCTTGGACGAAGGTTGAGGCACCATCCGCACGCGCAGTCGCACGGTCTGTGGGTTGGTCTGCAGTCGGCTGAGAGGTTCGCCCTTCGCATCGACGCAGGTTGGGGCTAAGTCCATCTCCAAATCGCTCTGGAGGTTGGCCACGTCGAAGGAGACCAAGACTTGCGCCGTTTTTCTCACCGCTTCCGACCAACCGCTGATGGTAACGGAAGAGGGCTCGACCCAGGCTTCCGGCATCGCCTGATCGGGAGACGGCGCCCCGGTCAGCTGTATCGAAACGTCCATTTTGCGATCGGCGCGAGGATAGAGGTTGACCTCTATTTCGCCAGGAACGGCTTTCAGTTCTATCTCCTGCTTCCAACTGGCCGGAAAGGTCAGCTTGATCGGAAGCCTTTTTGTCCCAGCCACCATTTTGGAGAGGTCCACTACTGCTCGGATGTGGTTGGCGCTGATGGCTTCGACGGTCTCTCGGCTGCCCTTGGCCACAACCGTGATCGATGGAAACGGCAAGGCGTCCAATTCCAGTCCGCTCGGGCGATTGACCGCTTGGATTGCGACGGAAAACTCTCGGTCGATGATGGGATGAAGTTGTGCCTGAACATAGAGGGTCATCACCGTAGCCACCAGTACGGCGACCACTTTCTCGGTCAGGTTATTGCGCCAATTTCTAAGCATCGGTCGTCTCGGCAGGTTGTTGAGTTCGCTTTACGGCGGAGTTCTTTCGGTTGAACCGAACTCTGCCTAGCGCGGTGCCCATCTTTCGATAGAAGGGCGCGTCTTCGGGCCCTATGAACAGGTCCTCCAGCGACCGGCGCAGCCGGCCTGCGTCCAGTTCGGTCGTCCACGATCCGCCTTGAGCCATAGTGATGGCGCCGCTCTCTTCCGACACGATAATCGCCACACAGTCGAAATGTTCGGTGACTCCGATGCCGGCTCGGTGTCGAGTATGAAAGTAGTCGGGGATCTGTTCGTTCTTGCTCAGTTCGGGAAAGTAGACCGCGGCCTGCACGATCTTGTTCTCTCGGATCAGTACCGCGCCGTCGTGCAGCGGCGAACCCGGATGAAAGATCGTTCTGAGCAGCGGCGCGGAGACCTCGGCATCGATGGCCGCGCCCTTTCCGATCTCTATGGTCTCCGATCGTTCCCAAACGATCAGCGCGCCAATGCGATCTTTGGACATTCTAGTAGCCGCCTGAACGCACTCTTGAATCGCCTTGCGCATGGGGTCCAACTCGCCGACGGAGAAGCTGGTGCGCCAAAACTCCATGCGGCCAAAGCTCTCCAGCACGCGTCGAAGTTCTGGGAAGAAGAGAATGACCAGCGCGACCGGGCCCAAGGTGGTCGCTCGATCCAGCACCCAGTGGAGCGTCTCCAGTTGAAAAACGTCGGTCAGATAGAGAGCGAGGGTAAAGACAATGAGGCCGACCATAAGCTGCCATGCCCGAGTGCCCCGAGCCAGCAACAATACACGATAGACGATAAAGGAGACGATCGAAATGTCAACGATCGTCAAAAACCAGCGGGACGCGACCTGGCGCCCAAGCTGGATAAGCTCTTCCAAGATTCTCGACCCCTTGCTTGAACTAATACTATTATGGCCGACCGAGAGCGCGAACCCGCGCGACCTAAGTCCCGAACTTTGGCAGGACAGGCCGGTCGGACGGACGAATCGGTCTGAAAGAATGGATCGAGAGCCGAACGCAAACCGTCCGCAGTCGCCCTATCTAATCGCTGCGCTCGGTTTGCTAACCCTGGTCTTTCTCTTTCTTTACAACCGTCAGCCGATGTCCTTTGCCAGTTGGATCGCACCTGGCGGAGCGCAAAACTATCGCACGTTGGAGGAATACCTGCTGATCAACTGCATCGCGCTGCTAGCGCCCATATTCGTGTGCTGGCGGTCGAACGAACAGGCTTTTGGTTTGCAGGCGTTCGATCCTCGAACGGGATGGGGGTTGGCGGCGGTCATGGTTGCCGTCATGTTGCCCATTGTCTGGTTCGCAGCGGGCCGTCAGGAGTTTCAAAATTACTACCCGATCGACCGCCGCGCGCTGCAAGGCTGGCAATTCGCGATATACTTTTGGGCAGTCTACGGATTTTACATGTTTTGCTGGGAGTTCTTTTTTAGGGGCTTCCTAGCGCTTGGACTGTACCCATCTTGGGGCGTTTGGGCAGTGTTGGCGCAGGCCGTTGCATTTGCCGTCATGCACATCGGCAAGCCGTGGCTGGAAGTTTTCGGCTCCTTTGGCGCCGGGCTTGTGTTGGGGATGGTCGCGGTAAGGACCAAGTCGTTTTTGCCCTGCTTTATCGCCCATTGGGCGGTCTCGATCTGGATGGACGTTTCGGTAATGCTGCAGCGCGGTTAGGAGGAAAAATGAAAACGGTTATCGTCTCTTGTATTTTGCTGTTGGTTTCGGCGGTCGGCCATGCACAGCCGCCGGAGATGCGCGCTTTTTGGGCGGACACCTGGCACGAAGCCTTGAACAATGCGACCCAAGTCGATCAGATGCTGCAGCGGGTGCGGTCGGCTAACTGCAACGCGGTGGTCGTGCAGGCCCGTCGCCGAGGAGACGCCTTCTACAACTCGCTCTACGAGCCCAAGAACTCCAACGTCGCCTCGGGCTTCGATCCTCTAGCCTACTTAATCTTAAGAGCTCGCACAGGCTTTCCTCGAATCGAAGTCCACGCTTGGTTCGTCGTTCATCTCGTTCATAACACAACGACTTGGCCGACCCAAGCGACCCATGTGCTCAATCGAATCCCCGAGGCTGTAACGCAGAACAACGCGGGCAGCACAGACACGGGTTCTGGCCTTGCAATCGATTTTGGCCATCCGGCGGGCGCCGATCAGTTCTTTCGCGTCGTGATGGACGTGCTGCGCCGATACGACGTGGACGGCGTCCATATGGACTATATTCGATACATGGGCACGGCTTGGGGCTATAACCCCGTTAGCGTCGCTCGGTTCAACGCCAAGCACGGTCGATCCGGCTCGCCCGCGACCAACGATCCGCAATGGCTACAGTGGCGGCGCGACCAAGTAACCGCGCTGATGCGCCGAATCTACGCCAACAGCCTCGCGATCAAGCCCTATGTCAACGTCAGCGCGGCGCTGATCACATGGGGCAACGGACCGACGAGCGACAATGGCTGGCTTTCTTCTTCGGCCTACAGTTCGGTGTTTCAAGATTGGCGATCCTGGATGCAAGAGGGCATCCTTGACACCGGAATGCCGATGTGCTACTACAATCAGAGCCAGTATCCCAACTACTACGCCAACTGGATCGCCTTCATCAAGGACCGGCAATACGGCCGCCAAGCGACCATTGGGCTGGGGAACTACCTGAACACGATCAGCAACACCATGACGCAGATCGACCAGGCGAGGCTGCCAACGGCTGGCGGCAATTCGCCCGTTGGCCTGACCTTCTACTCCTATGCCGCGTGCAACACTTTGAACGGTAACACGCAATGGTACAACTCGACCTTCTACTCTGCGCTGGCGCAAAAGTTTGGCAGCTTTGTTCCGACGCCCGAGATGCCATGGAAGACCAGCCCGACGAAGGTCGCGCTAAGGGGATGCGTCGTGCAAGCCTCCGACATGAGCTGGGTCGATAACGCGACGGTAACGCTCTATCGCAACAGCGTAGCCGTTCGGACCCTGACGACCGACGGATGCGGCCAATACGCCGCGGTCGATTTAGAGCCGGGCAGTTACATGATCTCGGTTACCAAGGCCGGGGTCGGATCGGCCATCGCCACCAAGAACGCTCCCGAGCCGGGGCAACTATGGAACACCGACTTTGTCATAGGTTCGACCGGCAGCGCCATTCGGGCAGCGAGCCTCAAAGAGGCTGAGCTTTTATCGGACGGGACGCGCGTTATCGTAGCGATGTGCAACGTCATGACGGGCAATAACGGTTCGGGCGCTATCTGGGTCAGCGATCAGTATAGAGGACGGAATGTCCGAGTTTTGCCCCAGGCAACCGCTTTGCCTTGGGTGGCGGGAGATGTGGTCGCTATTTCGGGCGTGCTGGCGACGGACGGCCAAGGCGCAAGATACCTGACCAGCGCCACGGTAACGTACACAGGAGCCACAGCGCCCTTGGCTTTGCTTAGATAAGGAGATGAGGAATGCTGCTCGCATGGATGCTGGCAATGGCGATTGATCGCGCGACCTTCAAGACGGAGCCCTTTCTTCAAGACATCGCGGCGATCTACACCATTCGCGATGGGCTGCCTTCGAACGTTTGCTCCGGGATCGGCCTTGCCGAAGAAGGCGTGATTGTTCAGACGGACGCTGGACGAGCGGTTTTGAAGGGCGATCGGTGGCAACCGACTCAATCATCATTGCCGGCGCCTCTCGTTGCGTCGGGCAAGCTTGTTTGGGAAGGGCGAGAGATCGCGCCGCCGGACAAGCGCGCCTACCGATTTGCCTTTACCGACCATCGTCAACGGCTCTTCGCTTTTTGCGAAGGCGAACTGATGAAAGAACTGTACCGAAGGGACGGCGAGGATTGGGTCTTAGTCTCCATCAACGACCATCGCAATCGCTTTTACGACGACAACTTTCTCTGCGCAGCGGCCGACCCGGCCGGCTTCGTCTGGATCGGCACGCGAGACGGGCTTCTGATGGCGGATGGAGACGGTTGGTGGAAGACGTTTCGCGGCGAGGACGGCGTACCTATCAAAGAAGTTAGATGCATTGCCGTCGGCCCGAACGGCGACGTGTGGATCGGATCGTCCGACGGAGCGGCGCGGCTGCGCAACGGGCGCTGGAGCTTCTTCTGGGGTCGCCGTTGGATGCCGGGGAACGATGTGCGCAGCATCGCGATAGACTCCTCGGGCGTCGCCTACTTGGCGACCGAGGGCGGCGTCGCTCGCATCGAATCTCGCCCCATGACGCTGCAACAAAAGGCCGATCATTACGAAGCGATCACCGCAGCCCGCCACAATCGCAACGGCTACGTTACCGTTTGCGAGTTCGAAAACGCCGACGACCCGTCCAAGTTCAAGATCGAAGCCAGCGACAACGACGGCCTATGGACGGCGCTCTATTGCGCCGCTCAAAGCTATCGATATGCCGTAACGGGCGACCCGACGGCCAAAAGCCTAGCGCAAAAGTCGATGCGGGCGATCCGGGATTTGGAGCGATTGACCGGCATCTCCGGCTTTCCCGCCCGCTCCGTCATCCGCAAAGACGAGACTAACTACTTTCAGTCTCATGGCGAGTGGCACGAGTCGCCCGTCGACCCGAACTACATTTGGAAGGGCGACACCAGTTCGGACGAGTTGGACGGGCATTTCTACGTATTAGGCGTCTATCATGATCTGGTGGCCGATGATCGTGAGAAGTCGGAGTTGCAGGCGCTGGTCCGGCGCATCATCGACCATCTGCTATCCAACAACTATCGATTGATCGACAAGGACGGCAAGCCCACGCGCTGGGCAATCTTCGACCCCGAATCTATCAACGACGACCCGATCTGGGAAGAGGAGCGCGGGCTCAATTCGCTCTCCATGCTCAGTTATCTGTTGACCGCGCATCATATGACCGGCGATCCCAAGTATCGCGCCGAGTACGAAAAGCTTATCCACAAGCACCGCTATCTGCTTAACGCTATCCATCAGAAGGCGCTCGCGCCGTTCGAGATCAACCACTCGGACGACGAGCTGGCTTGGTTGGGCTACTACCGAGTCGGCCTGTCTGAGAAAGCCCCGGCTTATCGAAAAATCTGGATGATGAGCTTAGAGCGAAGCTGGCAGATCGAGCGGCCCGAGCGCTCGCCCTTTACCAACTTTATCTTTGGCGCCATTACCGGCCAAGCGTGCGATGTTGAAGCCTCCGTGCGAACCCTGCAAGAGTGGCCTTGGGACTTGCGCGATTGGGCGGCCAAGAACAGCCACCGCGCCGACGTTACGGTTGCCAACGGTCCGGGCCGATTTGGAGAGAAGCAATCAGTCGTTCCCGTTTCCTATGCCGAGCGCGCCGTTATGCAATGGAACGGCAATCCCTATCGACTGGACGGCGGCGGCAGCGGCAAGCGCGAGCACGACGGCGCGGCCTTCTTGCTGCCCTATTGGATGGGTCGCTATTACAAGATCATCGAATGAACTGGATCGACATCACAGCGCTACTGAGCGGAGAAACCCCGCTCTATCCCGGCGATCAGCAGTTTGAACTGATTGAATCGATGAGGATTGCCGACGGCGACATCTGCAACCTTTCGGCGCTCAAGATGAGCGCTCATGCGGGCACGCACGTCGATGCGCCGTTCCACTTCGATGATTCGGGCATCAAGATGCACGAACTTTCTCTGGACGCTCTGATCGGACCGGCCTATGTCCTGGACGCTCGGGGCCGAATTGAGATTGACGCGGAGAGGATAGAAAAAGCGCCCGAATGCGAGAGGCTACTGTTGAAGACGGACAACGAGGGCGGGATGTCGCGCTCCGAATTCGACAAAGATCACGCCTATCTTTCGCCCGATGGCGCGGCGCTGCTGGTCGAGCGCGGCATTCGTCTGGTGGGCATCGACTATCTGTCCGTCGAGAAGTTCGGCGCGCGTCCTGAGACTCATTGGACGCTTTGCAAGGCGGGCGCAATTATAGTCGAGGGATTGGACCTGGGCCAACTGAACGAAGGCTGGCACGACCTGATCGTCTTGCCCCTTAAATTGAAAGACGCCGACGGGGCGCCCGCGCGCGCTGTGGCCAGGCCGATACAAGGTTGACCCTGCGCGGGTAAAATGCCCTGTTAGATGGGGGAAAAGAGTTGAAAACCATTCTAAAGTGGATCGTAATGGCCGTTGCCGTCTACGCCGCATTCTGGATCGGGGAGAAGATCGGCCTCGACATGCGGCCCAGCGAAAAGTGGCAGGAAAACTTACTGGTCGCTTTGCTTTTGGGATTGGTCAACGCGTTCGTTGCGCCCATTGTCAAACTGCTAACTATACCGATCAACTGCATGACTTTCGGCATCGCGGGATTGATCATCAACGTGCTGCTCTTTTGGATGGTGTTCGCCGTGAGCCCGTTCGATTTCAAGATCGGCAACTTTTGGGCTGCGCTGTTTGCCTCGATCATGGTTACCGTGATCAACGGCATCCTGAAGAGCATTCTCGGATTCGACGACGAAAAGAAACAATAGGAGCCTAAATGCCAAAGAAGTCGGCGGCGACAATATCGGGCGGTCTGGTTGTAACGGGCGTCTCTGGAGCGGGCAAAACAGCCGCGCTGCACGTGTTGGAAGACCTGGGCTATTACTGCATCGATAACCTCCCGCCCGCGCTGCTGGCCTCTTTGACCGTAAGCGCAACCGACAAGACAGGAATCGCCGTCGTGGTGGACACGCGCAGCGGCAGCGATCTGGATCGGTCGCCCGACATATTGGCGCAGTGCCGCGCCCTAGGCATCGAATGGAAGGTGCTTTTCTTGGACTGTGCGGACGACATCCTTTTGCGCCGGTTCAAAGAAACGCGCCGCCCCCATCCATTGGCGGCCGAGCAACCCGATATTTTGAAGGCGATCGAGCTAGAGCGCGACCGTCTCGCTCCGTTGCGCAGCATCTCCAATTTGGTCATCGACACCTCGACTCTATCGCTCCAAAAGTTGCGAGAGATCATGCTCGCTTTTCTCTCGCCGACCAGCGCGCTCCATCCGCTTCGAGCGCGCATCGTCTCGTTTGGCTTCAAGCACGGCTTGCCGCTCGATGCCGATCTGATCTTCGATGTTCGTTTTCTCAGCAACCCGTACTACGAGCCTAAACTCTCGGCGTTAAACGGCACGCACGATTCGGTCGTCAAGTTCGTCATGAAAGACCCGCGCTCGCGGGCGCTCTTGGACAAGTTGATCGATCTTCTGAACTTCACTCTTCCCGAATACGAGCGCGAGGGCAAGGCCTATCTGACCATTGCGGTGGGATGCACAGGCGGCAGGCATCGCTCGGTCGTCATAGCCGATAAACTTAAGAAGCACATCGATGAGCGCGGCTATCCTGTTACGGTCGAACACCGAGACGCCGACATGGACGGACGGTAGGCTCTCATGCGCAACGTCGAATGGCGCTGGCTACTGCCCGGCACTGGCGTTAAGCGATGGCTAGCGCTGGTGATCTTGGGCCTGGCCATCATGATGGCCGGGCTTTTCTTGAGTCTGGGCGATGCCGCACAAAACCTGATCCAGCAGACCTCTGCATCGTTGATCAAGAGCGTTGCGGATACGATGCCGGGCGAAAACCCGATGCGCAGCGCTCGGATCGCGGTCGGTGCCACCTTCATTCTGGCCGGACTGGCGCTCGCCTGGTTCTCGACTTTGCGCCTCTGGCACGCCTTTGTCAGAGTGCTCAATCCTCGATCGCCCGGCAAGCCGAGCGAGATAATGGCGCGTCATGGCTTGATCGCCCAGGGAAAGCGCATCGTCGCGCTGGGCGGCGGCACCGGCATGAGCACCCTGTTGCGCGGTCTGAAGCGCCATACGGCCAACATTTCGGCCATTGTAACGGTTACGGACGATGGCGGCTCGTCGGGCAAATTGCGAGAGGAGCTAAACGTCTTGCCGCCGGGCGACATTCGAAACTGTTTGGTCGCGCTGGCCGATGTGGAGCCGACCATGACCGCGCTCCTGCAGTTTCGATTCGACGCCGGCTCGACGCATCTGGCCGGGCACAGTTTTGGCAACCTGCTGATTGCGGCGATGACGCAGATCACCGGCGACTTTGATCTGGCCGTGCAGGAGATCGGCAAAGTTCTAGCCATCCGAGGCCGTGTGTTGCCCACCACGGTGGACCATGTAACGCTAAGGGCCGAAATGGAGGATGGAGCCTTTGTAGAAGGCGAGACCCGAATAGTGGCCGACCCTCGCAAAATTCGCCGCATGTATCTTAATCCGCCCGACGCCAAAGCCGTCGATCAAGCCGTCAAAGCCATCCGTCAGGCCGATCTGGTCGTCATCGGCCCGGGCAGTCTCTTTACGAGCGTCATCCCGAACCTCTTGGTGCAGGGCGTGGCCGATGCGCTTGCTTCGTCCGATGCGATTCGCGTCTATGTGTGCAACGTCATGACGCAGCCGGGCGAGACCGACAACCTGACCGCCTCGGATCACGCTCGAACCATCGAGGCGCACGCCGGCAAGCGCGTGTTCGACTATGTGTTGATGAACAGCGCCCAGCCGAGCCAACAGATCCTCCAAAAGTACGAAGACGTAGGCCAGCGCCTGGTCGTCGCCGACCAAGACCGGGTGCGCTCGATGGGATGGCGACCGATCGCGGGCAACTTCATATCCGAAAGCGACCTGGTTCGGCACGACCCTCTGCGCGTCTCCGAAGCGCTCTTGAGGCTTGCGCGTTGACGCAGCGAGTAGAATCAAGCCCCATGTCCATCGCCGAACTCCAAGAGACCGCCCGCCGCATGCGCGTCCACTGCATCCGTATGATCGCCAACGCCAACTCCGGTCATCCGGGGGGCTCGCTTTCTGCCGCAGACATTGTAGCCGCTCTGTTTTTTTATGCCATGCGCTGGGATCCAAAAGACCCGCACTGGTCCGCTAGAGACCGCTTTATTCTCAGCAAGGGGCATGGATGTCCGGCGCTTTACGCCGCTTTGGCCGAGGCAGGCGTGCTGGCCGAGCAGGAACTGCTTACCTTTCGAGTCATCGATAGTCGATTGCAGGGCCATCCTTCTAGAAAAGATTTGCCCTATTGCGAGGCCTCCACCGGCAGTCTAGGTCAGGGGTTGTCGATCGCGATTGGCGAGGCATTGGCCGCGCGAAACATGCCGGAGCGTTACCGCGTCTACACGCTTATTGGCGACGGCGAATCGCAAGAGGGCCAAATCTGGGAAGCCGCCGCGGCCGCATCGCACTTCAAAGCAGACAATTTGACCGCGATCCTTGACTACAACCGATTTCAGCTGGACGGCGCCATCGGCCAGATCATGTCGATCGAGCCTGTGGCCGATAAGTGGCGCGCCTTTGGATGGAGCGTGAAAGAGATCGACGGGCACGATATGGAGCAGATCGTCGAGGCGCTCGACTGGGCAAAGACCGTCTCTGACAGCCCCCAAATGATTATCGCCCACACGGTCAAAGGCAAAGGCGTCAGCTTCATGGAAAACGATAACGAGTTTCACGGCAAAGCCCCCACGCCCGAGCAGACCGAACGAGCGCTGGCCGAGCTGGGCGCGGAGTGATTCGTATTTGCCGGAACGATAGGCCGCACTGGGGCGTCATAGAGTGGACGGAGGTCGATTGATGCGTTTCTTTCTTTCCCTGATCGCGATCGTTGCAATATTGGCCGTGACTGGCTGCACCACCGATGGCGGCGGTCGCGCGCCAACCGGCTCGACCTGGACGATCATGGTGTTTCTGAACGCAGCCAACGATCTGGACGAGTTTAGCGATCTAAACGTTAATCAGATGGAACGGGCCGCCATCAACGACGAAGTCAAGATGGTGGTGCAATGGAAGCGCGCCAGCCGATTTGTAAAGCCCGGAACCTGGACTGGAACTCGCCGCTACCTGGTTAAGCACGATCAGACCGACGCGATCGGATCGCAGTTGTTGCAGGACATGGGCCAGGGCGTGGACATGGGCAATGCCGATGTGCTCAAAGAGTTCGTGCTTTGGGCCAAGACCAATTTTCCGGCCGATCGGTATATGCTGGTCGTTTGGAACCACGGCTCCGGTTGGCGGTCGCATCGTCCTGCTCCGCTTGGGCGCGGCGTGTCGTTCGACGACGAGTTGGGCACTTCGATCAACACATGGGAGCTGCCTGGCGCTCTGGCCGATACAAAACCCTTGGACATTTTGGCCTTTGACGCCTCGCTGATGCAAATGCTGGAGGTCGCTTACGAGTGCAAGGACGTTGCCCAACTGATCGTCGGCTCCGAAGAGAGCCCCCCTGCAGCCGGTTACCCGTATGACCTTTTCATGCGTCCCTTGGCGCAAAACCCGGCCATGTCTACCATCGAGTTTGCCGAGACGATCGTCAACAAGACCATCCAGCACTACGGGCAGAACAGCAACATCACGCACTCGGTGTTGGACGCCTCTAAGCTTCAGAGCGTTGCCGACGCGCTGGATCAGTTGGCCAGTCTGCTGATTGCAAAAAGGCCCCAGTACCAATCAGAGCTGGCGCTGGCGCGTCAGCAGGGACAAAGCTACTCGTCTTACACCGAATATAAGGACCTTCGGCACGTTACCGACTTGGTCAGACAGCGCACAGGAGATGCCCAGATCGGTGTTGCGGTCGGCATGTTGCATCAGCGCATCGATGCCGCAGTGTTGGCCGAAGTTCATGGCAACAACGGCGTTCAGAACTCTCATGGAGTCTCCATCTATTTCCCATCTGCCGGCGAGTTCTTGCGACGATATAAGAATTTGGCGTTAGCAAGGGCGACCTTATGGGATGAGTGGTTGGAGATTGCGCCATAATCTGGCGTGCCTTACTACTACACGATACTAAGCCCCGAACGGGTTGAGATTCGCTATCGTTTGGCCGGCTTGGGCACTCGCGCCATTGCCGCCGCAATCGACGATACCATTATCGCGCTCGTCGCCGGCCTTGCTTTGGTTGGGATCGGCCTATTCTTAGGAATCTTTGAGAGTTTGGCCTGGGACGCGCCGACGCAGGCGGTATTGGCCTTCTGGACGATGGGCGCCTTTGTTGCGTGGTTCGCCTATTACATCGGGTTCGAGATCGCCTGGAACGGTCAGACGCCCGGCAAACGATGGATGGGCCTGCGCGTCATCCGCTTGGACGGCAGCCCGATCGAGCCTTTCAACGCATTTAGCCGCGAACTGTTGCGACTGGTGGATTTTTTTCCGCCCTATTATGCCCTGGGCGGCACGGTCGCGTTCTTTAATGGCTACTGGCAACGGATTGGCGATTTGGCCGCTGGAACCATCGTCGTGCGGGAAGGTCGCGAAGTCCAAACGAGCAGTGTCTCGATCTGGCGATTGCCGCCCGAGCCGACCCCGCAAGAAACGACCGTTTACTCGGTTTCAGGAATATCGCCTCAAGAGTATCGCGCGCTTCGAGACTACCTGAATCGCCGTAGCGAACTGAACCCGGAGGCCGATGTGCGTCTGGCTCGCCTGTTTTGGGACGACGTCAAGTCCAAGATTGTGCTGCACGGATCCGAGCAGTTCTCGCCCGCCCTCATGATCGAGGCGGTGGTCGCCAAGTACGAGCGCTCGATGAGCGATCAGCGATAGACCAGATAGTTCCGCATCATGCCCTGATCCTCGTGCTCTAGCATGTGGCAATGGTAGAGGAACAGGCCGTCGTAAGGACCAAAGTTGATCAGGATCTTGGCCGATTCGCCCGGCATGAGCAGGATCGTGTCCTTCCATCCTTCGTCCGTATAGCCTTCGCGCATGGCCTCCCAGTTTGCCCGGTGCACGTTTTGAATCGTGCGCTCGATAACGCGGAACGACGGTCCGTGCAAATGGATCGGATGCGGCATGATCATCGTGCCCGTCGTGTTGGCAAACGTCCAGACCTCGGTGTCTTTTAGTCGGACACGCTCGTTGCTGGCCACTTCGGTCAGCCGGAAGGCAGCGCCGTTTAATAAAAACCGCCCGCGGTCGAAGCTGATGGGCAAGGCCCTTGGATTCGTATAGTTGACGGCTTCCTTCTGATCGGGAGTCGGAATCTTCGATGCGAGCGGCCGAGGAAGTCGCGTATAGCCTCGGTGTCCCGGCCGGATGTCGAACCGCATAACTTCGAATCCCGCGCCGTTTGGCAACGGGCCCTGTCCGATGCCCGTCGCGCTAAAGGGCAGGCTCCGGAGCGGCACTGACTGCCCGGGATGGAATCGACTGAAATCGACCCAGAGATCGACTCGTTCGCCAGGCGCGAGGGCGATGTACGGTTTCTCTACCGCCTGGTGGAGCAAGCCGCCGTCCGTCCCGATCGCCACCATCGGCATGTTATCAAAAGCCAGTTTGTAAATCCGCGTGTTGGAACCGTTTAGAATCCTAAGCCGATAGCACGATGGAGTTACCTTTGCGGCGTAGTTGGGGCGGCCGTTGACCAGGATGCGGTTGCCCAGAGCGCCCTCCATGCCAACGATGCTGTAGACGATCTGATTGCTGGCGTTGAACGTGCGGTCTTGCAAGATGATCGGCATGTCTTCCACATCGTCCAGTTGCTCTATGGGCTCTTCGTCGTCGCGCACGATCAGCATCCCGGCCAAACCGTTCCAGACGTGCCGACCTGTGCGCATGTCGGGGTGCGGATGGAACCAATAGGTACCGGCGCGATTGATGATCTCAAACTCGTAAACTCGCTGGCCGCCCGGAGGCACGGAGTCCTTAGGATGGCCGTCCGCGTGCTCCGGCACGTTTAGCCCGTGCCAATGCACGGTAGTGGTCTCGGAAATCTGGTTGATGAACCGAGCAATGAATCGTTGACCCCGTCGAACCCGAATAACCGGCCCGACAAACGAGTCTAAATGCTTGATCGATACGTCGCCGCGAATGCGGCGAGCTTCGTACGTCCAGACCGAGGTCGGCTGACCGGACAGAAGCTTCACCTGCCGCTGGACGGCTCTCAACTCGATCTCGACGGTGTTGTCCTGGCGCAACAGAGTTTTAACCATATGGCGTCGAGTACGATCTCCCTTTCAAAAAGATGCTCCCAATATTATAGGCGAGATTCGCGCCAAAAACACTGGGGCTTGTGATGGATTTCACAAATTCATCGGCGAGCGCGGTCGGAGGCAGGAAGCGCCTGCCCTCTTGAGGAACTATAAGGCCGTGAAGAACCGTGTCGCATTCGTTGTTTCCATACTCCTTTTGGTCGCAACCTGGGCCGTTGCCGACTGGCAAGCGAGCGAAAAAGTGCGCCAAGAGGTCGCCGCGTCTCTGCTCAGCGATGTCAAAGAGGCCAAAATCGGCGCGCTGGACTGGCTATTGAGAGATGCTAAAGCACGGTCTTCCGAAATGGGCGCCCGGATTCTAGAGCTTTGCAGCGATCCGGCGCCCGAAGTGAGATCGAGAGCGGTCAAGAACCTCCGATGGCTGGCCGAATCGAACCCGGAAGCGAAGAAGAAGGTTTATCAACTGCTGACCGGCGAAGACAAGACCGCCCGTCTGGAGGCTCTCTCGCTAGCCAGAGAGTGGGCCAAGCAAGGCAGCGATCTGACGGCCTATTTGCCCGCTTTGATCCAACATGCCGATGCCGATACCGCCATTGCAGGCCTTGCCGCAATGCGAGAACAAGCAGGATTTCATCTCGATCCCGACCTGCCGGCCGCCGCGATGGTCGCTTCAAAGTCCAATGATCCTCGCGTGCGCAATGCCGCGGCCGAGACGCTCATGGAGTACGTTCGGCGATTAGACGCCGACAGAACGAAAGCCTTTGAGGCTTTGAGCGACACGGCCAAGGTCGAGCCGAGCCTAGGCCCAAAGATCGCTGCGCTAGCGCCGAAGACCGATCAGGCGCCGCCGACCGAAAGCGCGCCGCTTTTCGTTACCATTCCTAGCGACGCGCCCGACCTCACCTACTTTGCGGCCTTCATCCAGCCCGATTTGGCCGCAGAGCGCGATGGCGAGAGTTGCATGAGCTGCCACGGTGAGCGAGGCAAGGGAGGCCGGTATCTGATAGCGGCGCCGGACGAGCAGGGCCGCTATAGCCTTCAGCAAACGCTGACCAATTATCAATCGACCCTGGCTGTTAAGGCCAAATTCCGGGAGATGGCGACTGCGCCTCACGGCGGTTCGAAGGTTGTCTGGTCGGCCGAAGCGCTGGACGCCTGGATCCAGGGCGAGAAGCTGACAGCCGCCTTGCAGGGACTTTTGGACTACGACTACTATCGCGAGAAGGTCGAACCGCTCTTTGTCGAGCTGGGTTCGGACGGATCCTCCTGCGCCACCTGCCACAACACGCACGCCGTCTTCAATCTCAAGCCGCTGCCCTCTAACGGCCAGTATGGCCTTGCAGAAAGCCGCCATAACTACGCCAACGCGCTGAAAGTGATCGATGTGGACGACCCCTCCCGCAGCCTGATGCTGCTCAAGCCGATCTCTCCCCGGCAGACAGACGAGGATACTGGATTTGGCCATGCCGGAGGCGTCAGATGGCAGCAAGGCGCCAACTCGGAGCAGTGGAAGTTGGTGTACGAATGGATTCGCCGGCGCACCGTGCGCTAAAGCCATGAGCCTCAAGCGCGCCTTCGAAAGGCGTTATGGTTCTTTCTTCGAGATCGTTTCCACCGCTTGGGAGAATCGCGATCGACTGCCCTACGCTTGGCGCATTCTGAACCAAGGCGTCTGCGACGGTTGCGCTCTGGGCACGGCCGGAATGAAGGATTGGACAATCCCCGGCATTCACCTTTGCTGGATTCGGCTGAACCTGTTGCGGCTGAACACGATGCCCCCGTTCGAGCCGGAGATTCTATCGGACGTTTCGCAGATGGTCCGCCTTAAGGAAAAGGATCTGAGAAAACTGGGTCGGTTGCCCGCCCCCATGGTGAGGCGCAACGGAGACGCAGGCTTTCGACGGATCGATTGGGACGAGGCGATCTCGATAGGGGCTGAAAGGCTTGCTCAGACCGATCCCCATCGCATCGGGTTCTACGTCGTTTCTCGCGGTACGCTGAACGAGTCGTATTACGCGATACAGAAAGCCGCGCGAGCGCTGGGTACGAACAATGTCGATAACTCCGCTCGCATCTGCCATGCTCCCAGCTCTGTCGCGCTCAAGCAGATGATCGGCTACGGCGCCACGACTTGCAGCTACACGGACTTGTTCGACACCGATCTGATCGTGCTGATCGGTAGCGACGCTGCGAACAACCAACCGGTCTTCATGAAGTATCTGGAACAGGCCAAGAAGAAAGGCGCGAAAGTTGCAGTGATCAACCCCTATCGCGAGCCCGGGCTGGATCGATACTGGGTTCCTTCCAGCGTCAAGTCGGCCCTCTTGGGCACAAAGATTGGCGATTTCTTCTTTGGCATTCGGGTCGGCGGCGACATCGCCTTTATGACCGGGGCGCTGAAGAGTCTGATCGAAAGCGATCTGATCGACCAAGGCTTCATCCAGTCCCGCACCCAAGGCTGGGAAGAGATTCGTGCGAGCATAAGTTCAACGCCGTGGGAAGAGATTGAGCGCGGTGCAGGCTGCTCTCGTTCGGAGATCGAGCAGTTTGCCGAGGTCTATGGCAGGGCGGAAAAGGCGATTCTTGTCTGGTCGATGGGCGTTACTATGCATTCGCACGGTACCGACAACGTGCGCTCGATCGTTAATCTTGGTCTTAGCCGCGGCATGGTGGGGCGTCCTGGATGCGGGCTGATGCCGATTCGCGGACATTCCGGGGTTCAGGGCGGCGCAGAGATGGGTGCTGTGCCCAACGGATTGCCCGGCGCGATCTCGCTGAACGAAAGGGCCCATTTGGAAGCGCTCTGGGGCTTTGACATCCCGTCCGAACCCGGACTGTTCGTGGCCGACATGGTGGACGCCGCGCACAACGGCGATCTGGACGTTCTTTACTGCGCGGGCGGCAATCTCACCAGCGTTTTGCCCGACCCTGGCCATTGCCGCAGGGCGATCGGCAACATCCCGCTGCGAATCCACCACGACATCGTGCTCAATCCGCAGATGCTGGTCGATCCCTCCGACACTGTGCTCCTGCTGCCCGCCACCGCTCGATACGAGACCTATGGCACCGAAACTTCTACCGAAAGGCGGGTCATATTCAGCCCAGAAGTCTCCGGGCCGCGCGTGATCGAAGCCCGCGAAGAGTGGAGAGCCGTCTGCGCGATGGTCTCAAAGGCGCGCCCCGAGATCGCCAAGGCTCTAGCCTTTTCGTCGCCGGCCGAGATCATGGCCGAGATTGCGCAAGCCGCCCCTATGTACGACGGCATCCAGCATCTAAGCAAGGCGGGCGATCAGTTTCAGTGGGGCGGACCGATGCTCTGCGAGCGCGACTTCTTTGGCCGGGCAGACGGCCGAGCTCGGTTTGTCGTCATATCGATGCCGCAAAGCGAGGCGCGTCCTGGCATGCTTCGCCTGACCACGCGCAGAGGCAAGCAGTTCAACAGCATGGTGTTCAAAGATCGCGACTCGACCGCCGGCGCCGATCGAAACTCTATCCTGATGAACGAGCAGGATATGATGAGCAAGGGTATCGAGCAAGGCGATCTCGTCAAAGTCTCGAACGAACAGGGAGCGCTGCGCCTAGCCGTGCGGGCCTCTGAGATTCAACCGGGCCAGGTCATGGCCTTCTGGCCCGAAGCCAATGCGCTCATTGCAAGGGGCGAGCGAGACCCCGAGTGCGGCATTCCCGCATACCGCGATTGTTGGGTTACAATTGAGCGAGATGATCTCTGAAAGCCCGCCCCTTTTGCTGCCGGTCGATTGGAAGCACCCGCAGTGGCGCGGAGCCCCCGATTATTGCAGCCGATGCGGCCAGTGCAAACCGATGATCTACATGCGCGTCGGCTTCGAGATCTGCCTTTTGGCCTTTCGAAAGGGGCGATTGGAACGCCGATGGCTCTGTCGAGAATGCGCTCTGCGATTGTGCTACCGCTGGACCTGGGCGACATGGCTATTAGGCTGGTGGGGGCTTCCAGGAATCTACCGAGCGGCCATCTGCATTGCGTGCAACTGGGATGCCATCGACTTGGCCAAAAAACTGCCTATCGAGCCGGTTTCGGCCAAAGCGGCGATCATTGAGCGCCAATGCCCAACCGGCAGAAACTAAGAAGGCCGCTCAACGCCTTTATAGCGCGGAGCGGCCGATGCTTGAGTCTGATCTCTGGTCTTAGCGGCTAAAGGTTCGATGGAACACTTCGATGTTACCGCGAACGACGGGGCCGCGGAACGCATACGGCTCGCCGCGCTCAGGCGTAAAGGTGAATCCCAGATAATCCGGATCATCGCCCTCGCCGGCATCATGGGCTCGACCTTGAATGGCTCCGGTCGTTCGTCGAACGCCCTGAGGGGTTCGAACGACCATCGTGCCATGGCCCGTCCACTCGGCTGTGTCCTCGCCAACGCCCAATCGACCCAGACGCACCATCGTAATCTCGATGGCGGCTCGGCGGTCTCGATTGACTGTTCGGAACACAAAGTGCCCGTCGATCTGCGACCGATCGCCACAAGTTACTCGCTTGGCGGCCAGACGAAACTCGCCATGTCGATCTTCCGTTCCCGCCACGCCAAAACCGTGCACGCCGTCAACATTGCACTCGATGGCGAAAGCGAACGTCGCCATGGCCACAAGGCCCAAGACTAAGCTTTTTCGAAACATAACCTACCTCCTTTGGTGTGGGGACAAAAATTCTCCCATGTTGGGTAGACGATGAGTTCGCCTGTTTGTTCACTAATTATAACTCGAAAAGGCTCTGTTGCTCCGAGAAAAGCGCTTTGGGCGGCGGAACCCGCTTGTCGAACTCAGGGATCGCCTCCTCCAGCCGCTTGGCGAAACGGTAAAGCTTATCCAGATACTTTTCGCGATCCTCGTCGTTCTTGTATTCCTCGATCCTTGCCAGCACGTTGCCCTGCCGCACATAAACCCTCAAAAACTCGCCTACGCTGGCATCGCCGACCACGGGTCGAGACCGCTTGCTTTGAAAGGTCTTGGCCGTAACCCTCTCTCGCTTGGCCAAGGAATCGACTGGAAACTCGCCATTCTTGATCTTGGTCGCATAGTTGCGATAGATAGTCGTAATTCCGTCAAGGTCCTCTCGAAAGATCGCATCGACCATCTCGGCGATAAAGTCCCGTCCAAATCGCTCGTCTGCTCGGTTTCGCAACGAGGCGCCTTTGAAGATCTTGTGGCCCAAGTAGCTTTCTAAAACGTAGTTCTTGATCTTTAGCGAGAGCATGCCTTTGTACCGCCCGTCGTGAACCAGCCGGATGGACTCAGGCAAGCCTTCCGCCGCCTTGGCGATGAGTTCTCTTTCTTGCGCCTCTGTCGTTGCAGCGTCGGGCGGTCGGAAGTAGATGCCGTCCGTATCGATTTCGACCACCTGACAACCCAGTTTCTCTAGTCGCTCTGCCGCGTCCTTAACGATCTGCTGGCCGTGCACGGTAACTCGCGCTGCCGCGTTGTAATCATTAAACCGAAAGGGGCCGCCCAAGTAGCCATAGAAGGAATTGATCAGAACCTTCAAAGAGCCTTGCAACCCGTCCCAATAGGCTGCCTGCTCGCCTTCCTCCTTGGCCTTTCGCTTGGCTTCCAATCGCTGCTGGGTCAGAGTCTTAAGAGCCGGCAAGAACGCGTCCAAACTGTCCACGCTCGGCTTGATTCCGTACTCCAACATGATGCTGGGATACAGGCTCTCCACGTCGGCTTTGACGATCGGTCTTGCGAGGCCGATGATCCGCGCCTCGGTGTATCCGCCCGGAAATCCTCTTGGAACATCCGGCAGCGGCATGGCGGTGCCTTGGCTCAAGTAGGCTCGGGTCAGCAGGAGATCGACCTTCTCGCCCGTGCCCGTAACCGCGACGTTTTGCAGACTCTCGGGCAGCGCTTGGGTTTGATAGAACTCTGTGGCCAGCGTCAGCTCGGCCAGTCTTGCGGTCTCTCTCACGTCTTGCACGGCGTACTTTGTAACCTTGTCCGGGTCGCTCTTGTAGATAGCGGCCAGTTCGGCGCCTTCCAGATAAACCCGATCGGGTTCGGCCAGTCCCAAGGCGATGGTCGCCGGCTTCAAGCCATAGGACGCCAGGTCGCCCCGCGCCGCATCCCATCGCTGCAGCGATAAATAGGTATCCAAGAGATGCCGGCCGTGCACGTATGCAGGCACGAAAGAACGAGTGTACGGCCCGATCGGGCAGTTGCGTCGTTGACCGAAAGTCATGGCCGAACCGTCTCGCCCCAAGGCGAGCGGCACGCCGCACTGTCGCGCCCGCTCGGCCAGATACCCGACATCGAAACCAAAGAGGTTGTGCCCCTCGATGGTATCCGGGTCGCGCTTCTGTATCAGGTCGACAAACCTTTCCAGAATCTCGGTTTCCTCGCCCACGAGCGCTTCTTCGAACCCTTGAGTATCGCGAACAGCGATCATAAAGATTCGGTTTTGGGGCGGTTTGGGGTTTAGATCGACCGTCTCAAGATCGACTTGCATACGAAGCAGATTGTCGAACGCCATTCCCTTGAACAGCGTGATGCCTGTTCGCGCCAGGAAGTTGCGGGCGGGCGAGGCATAAGCGATCATCTCCGCGCGCAGGTCGCTCAGAGCGCGGCGCCCGTTCAAGAATGCGTCCCAATCTTCGAACTCGGCCAGCTGTGCGATATATCCACGGTCTGGTACAGGCGCAGTGGGCATTGACAGCTCCGTCCAGGCGCACTTGGGCAGGTCGGTTCTTCTGTCCGCAATCAGCCAAGGCACGAAGCGCGCCGTTTCCTTCGAAACAACCCCTTGCTCGCGCCGATAGAGAATCGCCTCGCTGCCGTTTGGCTCGACCGCGACGATTCGCTCGCTCGAATCCTGACCGTACAAAAGCGCGTCGGGGTTCATATCGCCAAGTGTACCCATGGCCGCCTCGGTATAATCGCCGCCATGCGCCTTGGCTTCAAACGACGCGAGACTGTCGATCGCCTCATTGTGGGATTGGGCAACCCCGGCCCCGACTATGCGGGCACGCGGCACAATGTCGGATTCTGGGTCGTTTCCGCTTTGGCCAAGCGTCATGGGATCGCTTTAGACCAACATCGATGCCGCAGCCGATATGGCCTGGGCAAGATTGGCGACAATAAAGTAATCCTTGCTCAGCCGATGACCTTTATGAACCTGAGCGGGGAGGCGGTTTCGCAATTGATGAAGCATTATTCGGTCGGCCTGGACGCGCTTCTAATCGTTTACGACGATGCGGCGCTGCCCGTCGGTACGCTTCGCATCCGCGCATCCGGCTCGTCCGGCGGACAAAAAGGCATGAAGTCGATCATCTCTTGGGTTGGCGGAGAAGAGTTCGCCCGGCTGCGGGTCGGCATTGGCTCTCCGGGGCAGTCCGATGAGATGGTCGATCATGTGCTGTCGCAGTTTTCGGAATCGGAGCGCCCCATTGTAGAAGAGACGATCGAGCACGCCGCCGATGCCGTCGAAGCCTGGCTTTCGACGCCGATCGATCAGGCGATGGGTCGATTTAATCGTTCGTTTTTGCCGGAATCGGATTAGAGCGCCCGCCCCACCAAGCGCCCGCGGCCAGACAGAGCCAGTAGGCCATCAACGCCCAGCCGATCACCGGTACGCCGCCGATCAGCGCGGGCACTATCGAGCCTAACAGAACCAGTGCCCCGGTCGATGCGTCGGATCGCCCAAACGCCCGAGCCATCCCCTCGCCGATCGCGGTGGCTACTGCGCCCCAGCCCATCAAGACGATGCTCAACGCCCCGAACCACGTCGCCAGACCGAACAGCGCGGGTAAACCCGAATTGCCGCCCTGCCCCTTGATCTGTTCCGAAACCATGATAAGCGCGATTCCGATCAAGATCAGCACGGCGAGCAGACCCAGGCCTACGTAGAAACTCTTGCTGCCGTCCTGAACGACGCGCTTGAACTCGAGATGGTGGCGCTCCGAACGCAATGAAACGCTTAACAGCCCAAAGCCGACCATGATCGGATAGGCCAAGAATGGGAAGAGCCAGATCAGCGCCCCCGCGCCGTCGGATTGGGCGTTCGCGCTCGAAACAAACCCGGCAAAAGCCACCACCAGTAGAAGTCGGTTTACCATTGAGAGATCAACCTCCAGGCGTGATTGGCGCCGTTGCTGACCCATTCGAAGGGCGCAGCGACCGATCGTTGAGGGTCTGCCGCTATCCCGGCGATCATTTGGCGATCTGGCGCAAACTGTATCGACAACGCAACCGGCAAAGCAACTAACAGCCAAAGCGCGGCGGCTCGCATCGGTGCCCAAACTTCTGATCTTGCTGTCCAATATGGCCGTGCGGGCGGAGCGTTCAATACGGGCATGCCCGCGATAAAGTCGGACACGGCTTGCCACTCGCGCATTGCCTCGCGACAGCTCTCGCACGATCGCAAATGCTCGGCTGCTCGCGCTACCTCGGTCGGGTCGAGATATCCTTCGGCGTAGTCGTGAATGCGCTGCAAATCGCATCTATCGTTCGTCATTCTTGCCACCCTTCTTCCTTCAGCCAGATTCTCAAATTCTCTCTTGCTCGGAACAGCCAGGTCTTGATCGTTCCGACCGGCGCGTTCAGCGCTTGGGCTACTTCTGCCACGTCCAAACCCTCCCAATATCTCAGCAGAGCGGCTGCGCGATGATCCGGCTGCAAGCGAAGCAACAACCTCTGCAGAGTTCTTTCCCGCTCGCGCTGCTCAACGCGCTCGTCCACGCCTGTTTCGGGCCGCCAAGCCTTGCCATATCGCTCGACTTTGGCGATGTCCGACTTGCGATCCCTGATCGCGTTCAAGCACAGGCGCGCCGTCAGGTTTAGAAGCCACACTCCGAACGGCCGCTCGGGATCGTACATAGCCAGCCGTGTGTACGCCCGCATCAGCGCATCCTGGGTCAAGTCCTCGGCTTGACTCGCCGAGCCTAACATTCTGAACGCCAGGGTGTAAACCCGGTCGCGATAGCGTCGCGCCAATTCGTCAAAGGCTTCCCTGTCCCCATTGGCGCACAGTACGGCCAAGGCGCGGTCGTCTTTCATTCTCTGTCGCTAAGTCTACACGGCGTCGCCCGGTCGGGTTTCACCCTCAATAGCGCCGGATTCAAAGCGCCCATCTGCCATACTATCTGGGTTATCTCGCTTCAGAGGAGCATCGATGCATGTTTAAGGCGATTGGAAGGCTGTGGCGCTACTTAGTAGCGTGGTTTACGGGCAAGGTGGAGAGCCTGGAAGACCCGGACGTTTTGTTGGACCAGGCACGGCGCGAAATGCAAGAGGCCCTGGCCAAGAATCGCGAGCGCGCAATCCAAGCGATCACCCAGAAGAACCTGTTGCAGGCCGAGGTCGAGAAGCTTGAGAAGGTAACGCGCGACCTAAATGCTAAAGCCGAACTCGCGCTCAAACAGGGCAATCGAGAGCTTGCCATGCAACTGGTGAGAGAAAAGAAGGCTCAAGAGGGCGCGCTGGTCAGCATGAAGGAATCGCTCCAGACGGCCGCCCAGACGGTCGAGTCGGTCAAAACCGCGATCAGACGACAAGAGGAAGAAACCCGCGTCAAGACCGCTCAAGCCTTGGCCATGAAAGCGCGTTGGAAGCAAGCTCAGGTTCAGACCGCGATCAACAAGGCATTGGAAGGACTGAGCGTCGAGAACATCGAATCGAGCTGGGAGACCGCTTCTCAAAAGATTCAGCGCGCCGAAGCCGAAACAAAGGCTCGCTCCGAAATGGCGTCTAACAGTCTGACCGGCCGCCTCGCAGAGCTTCAAGACGCTCAAGTCGACGTCGAAGCCGAGGAAGAACTGAAAAAGATGGAAGAGCGGCTTGGTCTCCGAACCGCAGAAGCGGAGGCCGTCGTCGAGCAGACCGTCAGCGTTGGCGGCGACGCTCCGGCAGCGGCTCCCAACATCGCCGAATCGGACGTGCTGAAGGAATTGGACGAGCTGGAACAGAAGATTCAGAGCGGACAAAGCGAAACGAAAGAGCCATAGAAAATGTCGATAGGCAAGCGCATCGGCCGGATCGCCTCTGGCTACTTGGATCAGACGTTGCGTCGTCTTGAGGACTTAGACTCTGCCATGGACCCGACGGGGATCCATCGCGCCGAGGCCGAGAAGGAGTTCCTCGATTCGATGGAACAGCCTCGACCGTTGCCCGAAAAGCCAAAGACTGTCGAAGCTCCCGACCCAACGACCACCGAGACGCTCTGCTACAAAACCTTAGGGTTGAAAGAGGGCGCCGCGCTGACCGAAGTCCGTACGGCCTATGCCGAGATTGCGCAACGAGCCGACCCATCGAAGTATGAGGAAGGAACGGAAGAGCGCGCGAAGGCCGAATCGATTAGGGATCGGGTGGATAGAGCCTATCAGTACCTGTTAAAAAAGCTCGACCCTTCGGTCGAGCGATTTAGCGAAATCGACATCCCATAGCCCGGAGCTATTAGCCCCGGGCCATGGATTTCTCTTAGTCTCCGGACGTGCCGAAGTTCTCTAGAACGATCGCCAGGTCCGTGTCGTCCACAATACCGTCTCCATTCAGATCAACCGGATCGCCGGTAACCTCGCCAAAGCGCTCCAACACCAAGGCCAGATCGGTGTCATCGATGACGTTGTCGCCGTTCACGTCTCCCAGAATCAGCGACAGATTTACGACAACGTTGCCCAACAGGGTTACCGAAGAGAAGCGCTTGATCAAGAAGCGAGGCGCGCTGTACTTGAGATTGTACAGTCCCGGATCGTTGACGTTGACCGAATAGCCGGCAGAGCCGTTCAGCGCTCCGCTCGCCGTCTGACGAACCGAGTTATTGAACGGGTTGATCATATCGACCGTCAGGTTAACGGTCGTCGGGCTGGCTGCATAGCCGTCCATCGTTACGGTACCGGACAAGTTGGTGGCCGCTTTTGGCGTAGACAGCCACACTTGGAAGGAGCCGTCGCCCATCATCGCGCCCCACAGCATCTGTCCAGCGGCGTTGATCGCCAGAGGGAACGATTCGACGCTGACGCCGATGGCCGCCATGGTCAAGTTGGTATTGGCGCTGCCGTTGAAGAAGAACAGGTGATACTTTTCGCCTGTGGTCGGCAGGCTCTTGCCTTGCCACAGCACGTTGCTACCGGTTCCTAGCCAAAGGCCGTAAGCGTCTCGCGCGTTGGTGCCCAAAGTTGGCCGAGAGATGTTTACCGTAGTTGTGCTTCCTGCCGCTGTAATGAGCGCATCCCAGTAGTAGGAGGTATTGGCGCCGGAGCCGTCCCAAATCGCAGCGCCGGCGGCGTTTAGCATCACGGGCATTGCGTCGTGGTCGGCGGTGCCCAAGGGCGTTCGGCTGATATTGGTCGAGCCGCGAAACACGTCAAAGTAGTTGGTCGTGGCGGTTCCGAATCCGCGCCAAAGCGAGGTGCCGTCCTCCGAAATCATGCCGCCTTGCGCGTCTCGCGTCGTGCCGCCCAGAGGCGTTGATGAGACGTTGGCCGCATCGACGAACACGTCGTTAAAGTTCGATGTGGTCGCTCCAAAGCCCTCCCACATCATTTGACCGGCCGTGTTCACATCGATCGCCCGGCTGCTTCTTCCGGCGCCCAGGCCAGAGCTCATATTCGTCGTACTAGAGCTTGCCAAATTGGTCTTGAAGGCGTCTCTCAAGCCCGAAGTGTTTCCGCCGTAGCCGTCCCAGGCCAAAAAGTCGCCGGCTATCGAGACGGGAAAAGCGTCCCGATTGTTGCCCAGCACAGCCGACGAGAGGTTGGTAGAGCCTACGAACACATCGTAGAAATTGCCGTTGTTCGCTCCCCGTCCGGACCAGATGGGCGTCCCGTCAGACTTGAAGCCAAAGGCCAGGGCATCGCGGTTGTTACCCAGTACCGTTGCAGATACGTTGCTGGCGTTCACAAACACGTCGAAGAAACTGGAAGTCGCAGGGCCGCGGCCTTCCCAGATCAAATTGCCGTTCGGAGCCATCTGGATAGGCCGAGCCTCTCGCGATCCCGAACCCAAAATCGACTCGGTGTAGTTGTTATTCTGGGTAATCCAATAGATATCGAAGGTCGTGGGCGTTGTCGAGAGCGAAGCGGACCATGCAGGGATGCCACTCTCGCTCAGGACGCCGTTCAGCACGTCAAACAGGTTCTCCCCAAGTTTTTGGTGGGAGTAGGGTTGGGCACAGACGGAGGCGACTAAAGCGCTCGCGCACGCACAGACAAGGGCAATTCGCATTCCTTTACACCTTCCTTTCCGGGTCAAGTTGGTACAGGATAGTATATCACAGTTTGGGCCGATGCAGGCCCGTGGCCTTGACGGGATTCTTCACAAATGCGCTCCTCGGGTACACTTGCCCAGGGGTCGCGGGTTGCAAAGAAAGCGAACGGTCAAGATAGTCTTCGGAGTCGTCCTGATCCTCATCATTGTTTGGGTGGCGGACGCGGGCCTTGCCGTCCGAAGGATGCAGAGCGCAAAGTTTGAAGCCCTCGAACCGTCAAACTTTACAATCCTTGGATTTGACGCGCAGATCGCAGAGGAGAAGAAGTGGCGCGTGATCGTTCAGAATGAAGTTCCTGCGATCTACGAAGCGCGCGAAGAGGACTTTCGGGCTCCGGACAATCCCGACACACGAGGGGACGCCGAGCGCAAGCGAATAGAGGCGAACGATGTGCTGCGAGCTATGCCGACAGTTCTGACCGAAGCCCACATCGCATCCGGACGAACCAAACTGAAGGGTCGAGACGCGCTTAGAGGCGAATACTACGCGCTTTCGCTCCGTTTGACCGAGGAGGGTCGCAGCCGCCTCTGGACCTATTGCCGAAACCGGGTCGGCCAACAGATGCTTCTATATGTCGGCGATCAAGCATGGTCCGCGCCCGTCATCACCAACGAGATCGCCAGCCAACTTTGGCTCATCTCGCGCTTCTCTCCCTTCGAATCGTCCGATCTCGAGATCGGCCCCTTCTTCGACGAGGAGATTCCCGAAGAACTTCTGAAAGCCGCGCTCAAGAAGCCGTGATGCGAACGCTGGCGCGCCTTTGGGAGCGACACCAAACATGGCTCGCGCCTCTCTCCTCGCTCTTGATCCTGATGACGGCGTTTGCCATCATCGAGCCGCGATTCTCCGACCCGGACAACTTGCGCACGGTCGCCCTGCAGACCGCGACCGGCGGCGTTCTGGCTATCGCACAAACTCTGCTGATCGTCTGCGGCGCGATCGATCTCTCGGTCGGCTCGGTCATGGCGCTCAGCGCTGTGATGGGCGGCCTGACGCTCAAATCCGGCCATCCCGCTTTTGTCGCGGCGCTTGCCTGCCTAGCCACGGGCCTTGCCTGCGGCTTTGTCAATGGTTGGATCACGGTCAAGCTGCGCGTGCCCGCCTTCATAACGACATTGGGCATGATGGGCGCCGCGCGCGGTCTCGCTCTTCAGTTTTCTGGCGCTTCCACGGTCTACTGGTCGCAGCCGGCGCTCTCGACCTTAAGCGACGATACTTATCTCGGTCTTGCTCTGCCCGTTTGGATGCTGATCGCGGTCGCCTTGATCATTGGCGTCGGGCTTGCGAAAACGGTTCCGGGCAGGTACGCTTATGCTATTGGGAGCAATGCCGAAGCCGTTCGGTTGGCCGGAGTGCGCGTCTCCCGTTACCAGATCGGGTACTTCATGATAGCCGGTTTGCTGGTCGGACTGGCGGGTCTCATGACCATGGCCCGCACCGGCGTGGCCGAGCCGACCGCGGGCGAGGGCGACGAGCTAAAGGCCGTCGCCGCTTCCGTTATAGGGGGCGCCTCGTTGATGGGCGGACAAGGAACCGTGCCCGGCGCTCTGTGCGGAGCATTTTTGATGGAGGCGCTGCGCAACGGATGCAACTTGCGCGATGTGTCGGTAGAGTGGCAGAAGGTCGTGATCGGCGCGCTCATCGTGGCCGCCGTCGCAAGAGACCGTTTTAGACGAAAGGAATAGCGGAGGAGCGATGACCATAAGAGTGGGGCACAGCCCCGATGCAGACGATGCTTTCATGTTTTGGGCGCTGGCCAACGGCCAGGTCGAATCGCCCTTTCAGTTCGAGCACATACTGAAAGACATCCAAACGCTGAACGACTGGGCGCGCGAAGGACTATTGGAAACGACCGCCGTCTCCGTTCACGCTTATGCCCATGTGGCGGATAAATACGCCGTGCTGCGGCACGGCGGCAGCTTTGGAGACGGATACGGACCGATGCTGGTCAGCCGCGAGCCGCTTGACAAAGAGGCTATCGCCGGCCTGGAAATCGCGGTTCCCGGCCCGCTCACCAGCGCTTATCTGGCTCTGCAGCTCTATCTTCCCAATCCCAAAGTCAAGTTCCTGCCGTTCGATCAAATCGTGCCGGCTGTGCAAAGGGGCGACATTCCGGTCGGCCTGATCATTCATGAAAGCCAATTGACTCACCAACAAGAAGGGCTTCATTTAATCGAGGACTTGGGCGCATGGTGGAAGCGAGAGACCAACGGGTTGCCCCTGCCGCTCGGCGTTAACGTTGTGCGAAAGGATTTGGGCGACGAGGCAATGCAAGAGATCGCCCGCTGTATGAGAGAGACCATCCGCCTTGGACTGGAGCGGCGAACCGAAGCGCTGGCATACGCCATGCAGTTTGGACGAGGACTGGACGTTGAGACGGCCGATCAGTTTGTCGGGATGTACGTGAACGAGCTGACCCAGGACATGGGCGAGCGCGGACTGCAGGCTATTCGCCTCTTCCTCCAGATGGGCGCAGAGAGAGGCTTAGTCCCTCCCGTCGCCCTCCGCCTGGCCTGAGCCTTTTCGAGCCAAGAACTTACGCACGTACTGGGCTTCGGACAAGCCCAGTCGCTGGGTTGCCTGCCAATAGAGCGCCATGCCTGCGCCGCCCAGCGCAAGCAGGATAAAGAGCGAGGCAAGATTCGGCTGGAAATCGCTCAGCCAATCGGCTACGGTATCACGGGCGAAGAAGCAGCCGCCGCCGATCAGAAGCGACGCTCCGGCGCATATGCCGATATGCCTGAGCAACGGTTGGGGCTCGACGCTCCCCTCCGACGCGGGCACGCGCCGCCCCAGCACGATCAACATGCTGACCATCTGCATCGTCGCGGCGATCGAGACCGCCAATGCCAAGCCTGTCGGCCCCATCTCCATCTTGATCATCAGAAGCCATGCCAAAGGCACAAACGCCAATGTTGCAATGCTGCCGATAAGGGTCGGCGTCAACCCGTCTTGAAGAGAGAAAAACGCCCGCGCTACCAAGGCTTGGCCCGCCCAGGCGAACAGCCCCAGCGAAAACGCGCGCAGCGCTGAGGCCACCAACTCGGTGTCCGATGGCTTAAACTTTCCGTACTGCAAAAACAGCCGCCCTACATCGTCCGCCAGCGCAAAGAGCAGAGCGGTCGCCGGAAGACAGAGATACCAAACCAAGCGCAAACCGTTCCGAAGCACAAGCCTAAACGTCTTCCAATCCTGCTCTGCCGCCAATCGAGACATCACCGGAAAGATCGCCAACCCGACCGCCTGGCCCACAATCCCCAACGGCGCCTGCATTTGACGGTTGGCGTTGTCCAATGCAGAGATAGAGCCTTCTGGCAAGTGCGAGCCGAACATCCGCAAGATCAGCATGTAGATGCCCGGTAATGACAGCCCGAACATCACCGGCAGCATCATCTTGAAGACTTGTCTTGCGCCGGGGTCCTTCAGATCGATTTTTCGGTTCAATCTCGACCCGAGCCGGCGCATCGCCCACAAGGGCAACAAGACGTTTCCGACAAATGCCCCCAGTAAGGCGCCCCAAGCCAAACCCGCAATGCCAAACGGTCCGGCCAGCGCCAGTCCGCCAAAGATGATGCCGACATTGTAAACGTTCGGGCCTAGCGCGGGAACAAGATACTCATTGCGGGAATAGAGCGTGGCCATCATCAGGCCGCCCGCCAAGAAGAAAATCTGCGAAGGCAGCACGATCCGCGTGAGCGATGTCGTCATCTCCAAACGTTCCGAATCAAAGCCCGAGAACATGACCGACACCAACCATGGCGCGAACACCTCTGCGACGACGACCAACACGCCGACGACCGACATCATCAGGATAGCGACCGTTGAAAAAATCCTCCAGGCGGCCTCTTCTTGCTTCAGCTGCAAATGCCTGGAAAAGACTGGAATCAGCGCAGACGAGAGCGCGCCGCCCGCAACCATAAAGTAGAGCAGGTCGGGCAATTGAAAGGCTGCGCGATAGGCGTCGGTTTGCTCGTTCTGGCCGAACTGAAACGCAATGACGGTATCGCGCAGTTGGCCGAGCACGCGGCTCATAAAAATGGCGAACATCATGAACGCCGACGCCCTTAGCCAACCTTTGCCGCTATCCGGCATCTCAGCCGGTCTTCAGCGCAGGTCGCTTCGTTCCGCCGGCCAGCGCCAGCGGCAAGACCTGATCCATGTGCTTGACCAAGTGGAACGTCATCGCGCTCTTTACCTGCTCTGGGATCTCCTCCAAATCGCGCTCGTTCTCAAAAGGCACGATCACCTCGTAGATGCCCGCTCGATGTGCCGCCAACGACTTCTCTTTCAGCCCGCCAATCGGCAGCACTCTACCGCGCAAGGTGATCTCGCCCGTCATCGCCACATCTCTCCGAACGGGCCGCCCGGTAAGCGCCGAGGCCAATGCCGTCGCCATGGTGATGCCTGCCGAAGGGCCATCCTTGGGCACCGCGCCCGCCGGCACATGAAGATGAATGTCGTACTCGCGGTAGAAATCCAGGCTAAGCCCCAAGGATTCCGCTCTCGATCGAACATAGGTGATCGCAGCTTGCGCCGATTCCTTCATCACGTCGCCCAGTTGACCGGTCAGGGTGAACTTGCCCTCGTGCCCCTTTACCAGCGTAACCTCGATCGAGACCGTGTCGCCGCCAAACTCGGTGTAAACCAGTCCGGTCGCCACGCCCACCTCGTCCTGCTCTTCTTTAGCGCCGTATCGAAACCGACCCGCGCCCAAGAACTCCGGTACCATATTCGCCTTCACTCGCACCGCTTTCGGTCCGCTTTCGGCTACTCGGCGTGCCACTTTGCGACAGATCGACGCCAATTCTCTTTCAAGATTTCGGACGCCCGCCTCACGAGTGTATTCTCGGATCACCCGCATGATCGCGTCGTCGTCGAACTTGAGCAGTTTGGCCGTCAAACCATGCTTCTCCAGATTTTTCGGCACTAAGAAACCCTTAGCGATCATCAGCTTCTCAGCCTCGGTGTAGCCAGGGAAGGAGATAACCTCCATTCTATCGCGCAACGGCGCAGGGATGGTGTCCAATAGGTTCGCCGTAGTTACGAACATCACGTCCGAGAGATCGAACGGCGCCTCTAAGTAGTGATCGGAGAACCGGTCGTTCTGCTCGGGGTCCAAGGCCTCCAACAGCGCCGCTGTCGGATCGCCGCGAAAGTCGTAGCCCAATTTATCGATCTCGTCCAGCATGAACACGGGGTTGTTCGATCCGGCCTGGCGCATACCCTGAATGATTCGGCCCGGCAAGGCTCCGATATAGGTGCGCCGATGGCCGCGTATCTCCGCCTCGTCGCGCACGCCGCCCAACGAGACTCTCACAAACTTCCTGCCCAGCGCTCGCGCGATGGATCGTCCAAGGCTGGTCTTGCCAACGCCTGGCGGCCCGACAAAACAGAGAATCGGTCCCTTCAGCGACCCGGAAAGCTTCCGCACGGACAGAAACTCCAAAATGCGCTCCTTCACCTTTTCCAATCCGTAATGGTCTTCGTCCAATATCCTCTGCGACTCGGCGATATCGACCATGTCCTCGGTCTTGACTTGCCAAGGCAAAATGATCAGCCAATCGAGGTAGGTGCGAATGACCGAGCCTTCGGGCGAGGCGAACGGCATCTTCTCCAGTCGATCGACTTCTTTGTACGCTCGCTCGGCGACTTCCTCTGGCATCCCCGACTGCTCGATTTTTTTGCGATACTCCTCAACCTCGCTCGCCTTTTCGTCGCGCTCGCCCAACTCTTGCTGGATCGCCTTCATCTGCTCGCGAAGGAAGTACTCGCGCTGGGTGTCGCCCATCTCCTCTTCGACTCGGTCGCGAATCTTCTGCTGAACCTCGATCACTTCCAACTCGCGGCGCAATATTCGAACTAAGGCGTCCAGCCGTTCGCGCACGTCCAAAGTCTCCAAAACTTCTTGCTTAGACTGGAATTTGAGCGGTAGAAAGTGCGCGATCGTATCGGCCAATCTTCCGGGCTGCTCGATATACATGACGGCGGGAATCGTCTCGGGCGGCACGCTTCGTTCGTTCTGCACGATGTTCTCGAACAGAGAGACCGCCATTCTCATCCGCGCCTCGATCTCTGTCGCGCTGCGCGGCTCGCGAGCGTGCATCGGCTCGATGCGCGCTCTTAAAAAGGGATCTGTCTGGGAGATGCCGATCAGCCTCGCGCGCTCTAATCCGCGAAAGACGACGCGCAAAGTGCCGTCGGGCACCTGCAGCACCTGAATGATCTCGGCAACGATCCCTACGGGATAGAGATCGCCTTCGGACGGTTCTTCGACTCCGACCTCCATCTGGGCGACCATAAACATCAGCTTGTGCTCTTCTAAGGCGGTTTCGGCCGCGCGCAACGACTTTTCTCTTCCGACCAACACCGGCGCCAGCATCTGGGGAAAGTAGACGTTGTCCCGAATGGGCAGAAGCGGCAGATCGGTCGGTATCGAGGGTCGGCGGCTGCGTCGAACCGGCTTCTTGGCCTTTTTGACCTCAGTCTCAACTTGGCTCATATGGTAGGTAGAGATTACCTCATGAGTCGCTGGTCGCTTCTTGACGAATCATTTCGTCGTTCCTATTGCCAGAAATGACGATCCAGCCGCTCCAGATTGCAGAAGCGAGCGCGAGAAAGGGGCCGACGCCCCTTGTAGCCTCGATCGATAAGATAAACGAAATCGAGTGCGCCGCTGCGAGAATCGGAAGAAGCACTAGAGCCAATGGTCGCTGGGTCTGCTTGGCCAACAACAAGCAGTATGGCAATTGGAACGAACGCGATCGCCGCAACGCCGAGCCAGTTAGGGGCATAAACATTGAATAGTTCGACCGACTCTCGCGCAGTGAGTTCGACAGTCAAATCTGGGCCCACAAGCCTGTTGGTAATCTCCCCCAACGCCCCGCCAATTTCTATCGGAACTACCGCCCATGTCGTAAACAGCGCAACCAACGCCGGTACTGTCGCCAACAATGCATTGACGAAGAGGCTCTTCATGATACGCTTAATTCGGCCTATTTGCTTAGAATCCCGCCGCCCCGATTCGCCTTGTCAGAGTTGTGTCAGACCCCTTTGGCAAACTATCGCCAAACGACAAACGGAGGCATCTGACATGCAAAGAAACCAATCGGCGATCCTCGCCTTAAGCATCACCGTCGCGACGCTCATCGCGTCTGCGGCCAACTCGCAAGCCGTCCTCGCCTGGGCCGGAAGAGAAACCGGCCCCGGCAACGACTTTGACATCGTAACCGACATGGCCGTCGACTCGCAAGGCCATGTCTACACGACCGGGTATTCCGCCGGACCTAACGGCCACGACATGTTCACCGTCAAATATCATTGGAACGGCGCCCGACTCTGGTCGCATCGCTACAATGGTTCGGCCAACACCAACGATTACGGCCGCGGCCTCGCTATCGACTCGCAAGACAACATCTACGTGGTCGGCAGCACGAACGAGGTTGGTCAAGGCTCTATCATGCGCATCGTCAAGTACAGCCCTCAAGGCTATGCGCTGTGGTCCAATGCCTACAACTCGCCCGATGGCGGGGATGCGTTCTACGATGTTAAAATCGGCCCAGACGATAAGCCCATCGCGACCGGCACGGGCGGCACAGGCAGCTGCATCACGATCAAGTACGACCAGAACGCCTCGACGGAGTGGCTGGATGGCTACAACAATACCGGCGTGCCCAGCGGCCTTGACATTGGCCTTGCTCTGACCATCGATGCAGCCGGCAACTGCTACGTCGTCGGCAACACTTACAACGGAATGCGCGGCGACGACATGCTCTTCCTTAAGTACAATGCCGCAGGAACCAGACAGTGGGTGCGGCTGTACAACGGGCCGTACGGCGCCAACTCCAGCATCAACCTCGGTTTCTACATCGAAGACAGCGCGCTCGATTGTGCCGTGATGAACGTGAGCGGCACAAACTATCTCTACGTCGCCGGTTATGCGACGACCGCTGTTGCGAACAACGTTGCCACGGTCGGCCAGGTCATCCTCAAGATGGACGCGGGCAACGGCTCGAACCTCGCGACCGTTGTGGGCAACCCGGCCAGCGGCCAGTTCGATTTCAAGCGACTGGCGGTCTGGTCTTCGGATCAGCGCGTCTACGCAGCAGGTTCCCGCGGATGCTATGCGTTCGACGCCAACTTGAACGTCGTCTGGTTCAATCCGACCGCCAGCGCAGATGTGGCGACCGACATCGATGGAGAGCCGGTTTTCCTAGACGGAGCCACTAGCGACGCTCGCGTTACTAAGATCAACAAGTTCAACGGTCAAGTTCGATGGTCGGCGGCCTATGACGGCGGCGGCAGCGAGAGCCCGGTGCGCGTCGCTTTGGACAGCCTCGGACGAGTCTACGTCGGGACAACCTCGCAAGGCGCCGGTCAAGACATGGTCGTCGCCCAGTTCGTCCAAGCGCCCTATGCCAAGATCAGCTTTAGCCACCCGATTCACGACCTCGCCGATGTCTACATCGGCCTGGGCAATCCCGACAATCCGATCTTTTTGAAAAAGGTCTGGGACGGCGAGAATCACGGCTCGGGCGAGCGCACGGTCTACCTGCCGTTGCGCGACAAGCACTGGTTCTACCAAACGCCGAGCGAGACCGTGGTCTACTTTGGCAAAGTAACCGATGCCAACGGCGACGCAGAAGGCGCGCTAACCGGCTTTAGTATCGTCAGCGGCGGCGCGACGTATGCGAGCGGCAATGCGCCGACCGACGTGCCGGCCAACTCCAGCGCGATGGCCTACATCCCCACGCGCCAGAGCAAAACCGCGCTTGTCCGCATCGACCATCCAAATCGAGGCGACCTGAGAGTTGAAGTCGGCGCGGGCGACCCCGATTCGCCGTCTTATGTCAAGTTGGTAACCCAATACACCGGCAGCGGACTGCCGGGCATGTGGTGCCAAGTAGACCTGACGGCGGCCTCCGCAATGCTCCCGCCTAGCTACCAGAATCGTTGGTGGGTGCGCGTGTTCGACGGCGGTCTGGGCAATCAGGGCCACATCACCGTGTTCAAGACCTTGACCAACAATCTGATGCACTCGGCCAAGTGCCTGCCCGCGGCGATCCTCGACAATCAGCGAACCCTGGTCAGCATCCCTGGCGCCCCGGGCGATCTGAACTGCGATGGCTGCGTGGACGACTCGGATCTGGCGATCGTGCTCGGACAGTTTGGCGCTTACGGCCAAAACCTGAACGGCGATGCGAACGGCGACGGTGCGGTCGACGATGTCGATCTGGCTATCGTTCTGCAACATTTCGGAGAAGGTTGCTGATGGCCGCCCAAACCGAAAGCCAGCGAATGATCGACGCCCTGGAGAGCGACGACTGGCGCGAGAGGTTCGACGCGACCTACGCTCTCGGGATGATGAGCGAGGAGGACAACGTCCTCCCGCTCATCCGGGCGCTGGACGATCCGCACGAGATGATTCGAGGCGCCGCGGCAGGGGCGCTCGGCGTGATGCGCGACCCCAGAGCCTTCGAGCCGCTCTCCAAAGCGCTCAAGGACCCGGACAAGCATGTGCGCATGGTGGCCGCCGCAGCATTGGGCGAGACCTACGATCGGTTGGCCGTCGGCCCGCTGATCGAGGCTCTGCAGGACGAAGAGCCGGGTGTGCGAACAGCGGCGATCTATGCCCTAGGCTGGCTGAGCGACGAGCGCGCCATGCCAGCGCTGCTAGCGTCGCTCACCGACGATTGCGAGCATGTGCGCTTCCTGGCCGCCAAAGCCGTGGCCAACATCTGGAGCCCGGCTGCCGTTGAGCCGCTGCTGCCCATGATCGAAAGCGACGACCCCGCCGTCCGCCAAGAAGCCTCGATGCTTCTCAGCCGCCGCTACAGGGGAGAGTCGTAGACGTGGAACGCCGCCCTTCCGCCTGGCCCAAATGGCTCCCTGTATAGGCCGAGGGGCTCCGGGCTGGGTCTTCGCTTTGGCTCTCCGATCCCTCCGCGCCTGCCGTTTGGTGCGGAGGGCCCAGAGGAAGGCGCCTATCAGCATTGGAGCGTCCGGGGCGACTTGACCATCTCAAATCAGCTTCCGCTCTCGCGCCGCTTGCTCTAGCTCGTCCTGAAAGGCCGGGTCCGCAATAGCGATCAGGGCTTCCGCGCGTCGACGAAGGCTCATCCCAAACAGCCGCGCCGTACCGTGTTCGGTAACCACGCAGTCCACGTCCGCCCGCGTAGTCACCACGCCCGCTCCCTGTCGCAAAAAGGGCACAATGCGAGAAAACTGGCCGCCCTTGGCCGTGCTGGGCAACGCAATGATTGCCCGCCCTCCTTGCGACGCCGTAGCCCCGCGCACAAAATCCACCTGACCGCCTACGCCCGAATAGATCTCCGTACCGATCGAATCGGCGCACACCTGCCCGGTCAAATCGATCTCCAGCGCCGAGTTGACCGAAATCATCGAAGCGTTCTGACTGATAACGCTCGGATCGTTGACGTAATCGACCGGATGCGATTCGATCCCCGCATTGTCGTGCAAAAAGGCGTACAGTTCGGCCGAACCGAGCGCAAAAGTAATGACCGCTTTGCCCGGATGCAGCGTCTTCATGCGGCCGTTCGCAATGCCTTTCTGGATCGCGCGCATGGCGCCGTCCGACAGCATCTCGGTATGAATGCCCAGGTCGCGCGCGTCCTCCAGGGCTTCAAAGAGCGCGTCGGGCACGCCGCCAATGCCCATCTGCAGCGTCGCCCCGTTGGGGATCAAGCGCCGCGCGTGCTCGCCGATCCGCCGCTCCACATCGGTAACCTCGACCCGTGGCAATTCGGGCAGTGCTTGCTCGGCCTCCACAATAGCGTCCACATCGCCGACGCTCACAAAGCAATCGCCTAAAGCACGGGGCATCCGAGAATTGACCTGCGCGATAACCCGGCGCGCCGAGCGTATCGCCGCATTCGTGATGAGCGATTCGACGCCAAAACTCATCAAACCCTGGTTGTCGGGCGGGCTCGCCATAATCAAAGCGGCATCCAGCGGCACGATGCGGTCGTCGAAAAGACGCGGAATCTGATGCAGATGGATCGGCACATAATCGGCCCGGCCCTCCCGCACCGCCTGGCGGTCGCCCTTGCCCACAAACAGGCAGTTGTGCCGAAAAGCGCCCTCGCATTCGGGACTGGCCAGAGGATTGTCCCCCAACATTAGCATATGGGTGATTTCGACGCCGATCAGGTCGCCTGCCCGCTGGGCAAGAGCCGTCAACAGCGCCGTAGGCGTGGCGGCGTTGCCCGCTACGTAGAGCCTATCGCCCGAACGAATCGCCTCGACCGCCTGCTCGGCTGTTTGGAGCTTCGATCGGTAATCGTCCTGCCAGCGCATGGCGGTCGCTTAGACAACCTTCCTAAGACGATCGGACGAAACGAACCGGGCGGCGCGATCCCTCTTGGGCATAAATGGGATTATAGCGCCGCTCGCACAATCATGGACATACAGATCCGAACGCCCAAAGCATGGCCGCCAGGTCGGAATCGTCGATCCAGCCGTCCGCGTTGACGTCGCCCGCCGACCCCGGGTCTACCGATCGCCCGAATTGTTCAAGAACGATGGCCAAGTCCGCATCGTCAACATAGCCGCGTCCGCCCAGCCTTGGCAGTATCGAGCAATGATCCATGGATACGCGAGCGTGAGCCAAATCCCACCAACGGGATCGATCCAAACGTCTCGCGCAACGGTTACGTTGGTGCGAGGCCCTTCGTAGATGTGCTTCTCTATCAGGCTGCCGTCCAATGTATAACGCATCAGGTAAATGCTATGTTGGTTGCTGTGCGGCCCCCCTCCCATCGTTGCCGTTATCTGGCCTCTAGCATCTACCCTCGCCCGACCGAAACCGCCCAAGAAGCGATAATACGGTCTATAACTGATCTCGCGTTGAATCTCTCCGTCGGTCGTTACGGACAAAATGAGCGGCCGCCCTTCGTTCCAGTCCTTGATCCAAGAGACGCCGCCCGACGCTAAGATCGTCGTGCCGTGCACCTCCACATCGCTTGCCGAACCTTGGTTCAGGATTCCGTACGGAGCATAAAGAAAACTCCATCGGATCTGACCGTCAGGGCCGACCCGAGCCATGGGCAGGGCGGTGGATGGACCCCCAACATTGCTATTGCCTTGAGTGGCATGGCCGACAAAGACCAAGTCTCCTTCGTAGGTTGCAAGGCCGTATGCATTAAGACTCCCATCGAACTGATGGGGCGGTAGAGTTCGAAGTAGGGCCTCTCCGTCCCATCTGGAGCGTAGGCGCGACCTACCAGCGATGAGACATAGGGAGTCGCGTGGTCTAGCCTGCCGTTGCTCTTGCTGCCCAAGACGAAGACAACGTCCGATTCCGCGGAATAGATAATCCTCGACGCCTTGTTGCTGTGCCGTCTCAACTCTGCAGGCAGTCTCCTCGCCCACTCGAGTCGTCCATCAGGGCTCAATTTGTACACCGGCCAATGACTAACAAAGTTCATGTCGTCCGAATAGCCGCAGACATAGACGCCCCCTCGATCATCGACGGCGATGCGCCGAGGATCCTCAAAGAGCCACTGGCCGCTCGGCATCGACTCGAATTGGTGGGACCAAATCAGGTTGCCCTCTTTGTCGTGCTTAACGACGCAACTTGCCGAGATTCGCTCCGGATATTCCGTCCCGTAATCCACCATCCCGAGCGAAACGATCGAGCCGTCTTTGCCCTGCGCCATAGACCTCCCGTCAATTCTGCCGCGAGGAGGACTATAAGTCGAGCGCCAGATCAGCCGTCCGTCAGGAGCGTGCTTAGAAACGGAAAGGAATCTTCCCGAGGCATTGTTCCCATAGGACGAGTTGACGAGGTTCCCTGAAGAATCGGCCGTTGAATCAGCATAGTCGCTGGCAACGGACTGACCAGCGCGTTCGGTCCAGTGTAATCGAAACTGCCCGAAACTCGCCGCCGCGGCCATCAAGGCCGCGCACACAAACATTGAGCGCATCCTTTCTGGGCCTCCAACTCTTTGGTTTCAGCAGTTATCGGTTGGCCGTCAAAGACGCGAACTCGCAGAATCAGCTCCAATGCGCGCCCTTTTCCATCAGTGGCGGTTCCGGTCGCCCAAATGCCGCCGCTCTCGTCCAGCGCTAGCCGATCGAACAAACCGGAAAATCCTTCCGGCAAACGCATCATCCGCGCGCCGTGCAATGGACCGTATGCAAACTCGATTTCCCAGTCGTTTGACGGAACGCCTTCGCGGGCATCCATCTTGACAATAACGGGCGCGGCGACCGGACCAATAGCCAACGAGCCAGCCGCATAGAGATTTCCGAATCGATCGAGCAGGATGGCCGAAGCCTGTTCCGCGCCGTCTCCCATATCCATTCGCCTTGTCCACTCAATCCGATAATCGTTCTCCGAATGCCGCTTGTACTTGCGGACCACAAAGTTCCCGTCCGTGCCCGCAACGTAAAGATTGCCAAGCGGATCGGTGGCAAGGCTGTTTCCGCGACTGCCCTGGACATTCCAGGTGTCGCTCCAGACAACGTTGTCTTCCGAGTTTCGTTTGGCTATCCAGAGCGTCGGGTTTTTCCCATGGCTACCGGTTTCAAAGATGTTTCCATGTCGATCGACTAGGGTAGAGCGAATCTGAGGCGGCTGCGCCAAGGCGCACAATGCAAAAAGCAATGCGAGCGAAACGCCGACTTTGCGAAGCATGGCGATCCTCCAGTACGGATTTAGTGATTACCGCTATTTTGACAGCATGAAGCGGTGAATAGGTTTCGGCAGTTTCAATCCCGGTATAATCGCGCTATGCAAGAGATCATGGTCATCGGGCACGCGCATAGCGATCCGGCCAAGCCGGAGCTGGCGATGGAGGTCTTTCGGCAATATCAGACCATACTGAGCGAGTTGGACGGTTTTCGATCCATGACCTGTTGGCAAGCCGTAGAAGACCCGACCGAGTTTCGCGTGGTGCGCCACTATCGGGACGAGGCTTCGGCAGAAGCGGGAGAGGCCGCGCTGATCGAGAGCGACGCTTTCGAACTGGTTATGGAAGCCTTTATCGATACGGCCGACGTCCGCCGCTACATGATCGACGGCCGGTCGTCGCCCAATACCATGCCGGTGGGGGCTTACGCCTCCTTTAGCGTGACCCAAAGCCCCGCGGGCGAAGAGACCGAAGTAGAGCAAGACCTGAGCCTGATTTTTGAGAATCTGAAGGCGATCCCGGGCTATCGGGGCGGCATGTTCGGGCGAAACGTATCGCTGACCTCGGAGGTCTTGGGCTTGGCATTTTGGGACAGCATCGACGCCTTTGTCAAGTCGTTGCCAGAGAAGCCGGTCTTCGTAGTGAAGGCGTTCCGCCGCGTGGCATAGGCGCTCTTCGTGCCTGTTCTTGTGCTACATTTTTCTAGAAGGCCGCTACAGTGCGCTCCGCCGCATTTTCTGAACGTGTCGCCGGGAGGGCGAGCGTCCCCGCGAGCCGCTGACCGGAACGCCAGGCTTCCGCCTGGCCCGGCAGAAGCCTGGCGATCCGAATACTACTCCACCGTTACGCTCTTGGCCAGGTTGCGCGGCTGGTCGATCTCGCAATCGCGCAATCGAGCGACATGATAGGCCAGAAGCTGCAATACGGGCGCCGCGCTGAGCGGGGAGAGCGCCTCGCATTGCGCCTTAGGCAGATAGATCGTGTGGTCCGCCTCTTGAGGCAATAGGTCGTCGCCCTCGTTCGTCAACAGCAGCACCGTGCCGCGCCGCGCGCGCACCTCTTTGATGTTCCCCAGAATTTTCTCGACCGTGTGGTCTTGGGTCGCCACAAAGACGGCCACCACCCCCGGCTCTATCAGCGCCAGCGGCCCGTGCTTCATCTCGCCGGCAGGGCAATCTTGCGTGGGCACATAGGCAATCTCCTTGATCTTCAACGCGCCTTCCAATGCAGCGTAGGCGTCCACTCCGCGCCCTAGGTAGAACGCCAAGGGCATCTCCTTGATCGCCTTAGCGATCTCGATCACCTGTGGCTCGGTCTCCAATGCGCGGCTGATATCGGACGGCGCGTGCATCAGCGTCCGAACAGCGCGCTTGTACTCCAGACTGTCGATCGAATCGCTCAGTCGAGCGGCGTGCAACCCGATTAGATAGAGCAGCGCCAGCTGAGTGGTATAGGCCTTCGTCGAGGCCACGCTGATCTCCGGCCCGGCTTGGGTATATACCGCCTGATCGCATTCGCGAGCGATGGCGCTGCCGACCACGTTGACCACGCCGATGGTTGTAACGCCCGCCTCCTTGCAAAGCCTTAAGGCCGCCAGCGTGTCTGCGGTCTCGCCCGACTGGCTGACGAAAATGCCCAGCGTCTCCGGCGTCAGAATCGGGTCTCCATATCGAAACTCTGAAGAGAAGAAAGTCTCGACCGGACGGCGCAGCCACTTTTCGTAGGCCGCCTTAGCCGCCAAGCCCGCATGATAGGCCGTGCCGCAGGCGACGATGATCCAACGGTTCCAGCGCGTCCAATCCTCGGGTTGCAGGCGCATCTCCGAGAAGCGAATCTCGCCCGTAGGCATCAAGCGGCCGCGCAGCGTGTCTCGCACGGCTTGCGGCTGCTCGTTGATCTCTTTGAGCATGAAATGCTCGTATCCGCCCTTCTCCGACGCTTCCGACGACCAATCGATATATTGCTCCGGTCGCTCCACTGGGCTTGCGTCGCGGTCGAACACCCTGGCGCACTGAGCGCTGAGGCTGGCAATGTCGCCGTTCTCCAAAATCACCACTCGCCGCGTATAGTTGAGCAGGGCGTGAATGTCGGACGCCAGAAAATTCTCGCCTTCTCCCAACCCCATCACCAAGGGCGAATCGTGCTTGGCGGCGATAATGCGGTCGGGCTTGTCCCTAAGCATCACGGCGATCGCATAGGAACCGCGTATCTTCTTGAGCGCGGCGGCCACCGCTTGCTCGGGTTGGTCCCACTGATCCAACTGCTCCTCGATCAGATGGGCGAACACCTCGGTATCGGTGTCAGAGGCGAGCGTGTGTCCGCGCTCGGCCAGTTCCTTTCGAAGCTCCAGGTAGTTCTCTACAATGCCGTTGTGCACCACGGCCACCCGACCATCCTCGTTGGTGTGGGGATGCGAATTGGGGTCGTTGGGGATGCCGTGCGTTGCCCATCGGGTGTGCGAGATCGCCATGCCATGGCCTTGCACGCCGTCCAAAAGCTCGGTCAGCTGTTTGATTTTGCCCGCGCGTTTCAAGACGTTCAGCTCTTTGCCGCTCCAAAAGGCGACCCCCGCCGAGTCGTAGCCCCGATACTCCAATCGTTGGAGCGTATCGAGCGCGACATCGACGGCCGAGCGAGGGCCGACGTAACCCGTTATCCCGCACATGTCCTATTTCGCCTGGTTCGCTTTGTTGGCCTTGGCCGCCTCTTCGGCCATCTTCTTCTGTTGCGCTTGTTGCTCCATCATCGCCTTCTGCTCTTCGGCGCGCTGTTTAACCATTTGATCGAACAGATCCTTGCGCTTGTCGGTCGCTTCTTTGGCCAGTTCGCTCATGTTGTGCTTCTTGGCGACCTCGCCGATTCGCTCGGCCAAACCGAAGTGCTCGGGCTTGTAGGCGTTGGCCAAGGCGATCTCGAGCGAATCTTTGGCCGCTTTCTCCTCTTTGTTCGCCAACAGCCTCTCGGCAAAGAGGATTCTCAGCTCGGCGTCTTCTGCTCCGCCCTCGTTGAAAAAGGCCCGAAGCGCGCCTAAGAGTTGATCGTTATATTCAGCCTTCTGCTTTTCGTCGGCAGGCAGGGCGGCTAGCTCCTTCAGCACTTCAATTTGAAGGAACCGAGCCATGATCGACCAGCGAGGCTGGCTGAGCGATTCGTCGATCGCCTTGAGCGCGGCGGTGCCGGCCTTCATCTTCTCGGCGGCCATCGGGTGCGGATTCATCTTCCAGTCGCGATAGGCCTTGATGAGCGGAATCTTGATGTCGGTCTTGTACTCTTGGGTAGCCGTTGAAGTCGACTTGAAGAACTCCTGCTGAGCGCGCTGGTTGGCGTACTGCTCGGCATATTCCTTTTTCTTCTCCTCAAAGTCCTTCGGTAGGTTGGGCTTGCGACTGACCATCTGGTAGAGGAAGAACGACTTACCATCCGAGGCCTCGATCAAGTCCGACGTGCCGTTGACCGGAAGCGCAAGAATTTTGCCTACATCCTCGGGCTTCAGGCGATAGCCCAGCATGTTCTGCACGTCGCCATACCGCCCCTTGTCGATGATTCCCTTCTGATTCTTGATAAAGTCCACGTCGTCGCTGAATTTCTTGACCGCCTCTTCAAACTTCATGCCGCCTGCGACAGCGGCCTTCGCCTCTTCGGCCTTCTTCTTCGCCTCTTCGACCGAGCGCTTATCGCTATTGAGCACGATTCGCGCCGTCTCCACCTCGTCGTAGCTCAGCTTGAGTTGCTCGTCGTTGGGCAGATACTTGGACTTCAGCGAATCGATCCATTTTTGCTGGGTGGCTTGCAACACGAACATGGTCTCGTCCTGCTCCATAAATCGCTTTTCCAAATCGGCCAGAGACATGCCGTACTGCTTCTTCATCTCCTTGTCCAAGTCGGCGTCGGTGCCCTTGCCGTCCTTTAGCAGGCTGGCTCGATAGCTGGCCAGTTGGTCGCGGAAGGTCTTCTCTTTGAACGCGTCGACCTCGCGGCCGCTCGCCAGCATTCCGGCTTTCTTGGCGGCCTGGACGAAAGCCTTTTGATAGGCTAACTGATTGATGGCCTGATCGATCGACTGAAGCTCGCTCGCCGGGCCGGAAGAGGGATTGAACTGCTGGTTCTGGCGAACGATCTTCATCACCTCTTCGCCATAGATCGACTCTTTGCCAACGGTGGCGATTACCTCTCGATCCTGAATGGCGTTGCCGTTTTGGCCGCCCATCAGATCGGTAGGGCCCGACCAAAGCGAGACCATGCTCAGCGCAACGATCAGCGCGCCAATGACGACGAGCCACCGAACGCCCTTCTTTCTCAGCGTGTTTCTTATCGAACGAACTGTTATTCCAGCCATTATTGCCTCCTCAGTTAAGCCGTCTTCTGACGGCATTTAGGCACAGGTCGGTTACATCGGCCTGACTCATGCCATCTTTCTTGGCGTGCGTCTCTATGGAGACCGCGCCCTTGTAGCCCGCCTCTTTGAGACGCGCAAACTGAAAATCGAAATCGATCTCGCCTTCGTCGATCCCCGCCCATTCATAGCCTTCGTCTGTCTTGCGCGCGTCCTTGACGTGCGCGTGCGCGATGAAGGGCAGGGCCGCCAGCAACCCCTCGTTCGGATCGCCTCCCGCGCAAAAGGCGTTGCCCGGATCCCACACCATCTTCAGCCAATCGCCGACGCTTCGCACAGCCTTGGCCGTCTCCTCCCCCGTGCCGAGCCAGCACGAATGCTCGTTCTCCAGTGCGAAAACGATCCCATATCTCTCTGCAATTCCTTCCAATTCCGCCAACTTTTCGACAATCGAACGAAAAATTTCATGCGATAGATCGCCTCGCTTCCAGAAACTAAATATTCTTACGATTGGGCACTCGAACGAGTTCGCAATTTGACAGGCGCGCTCGGCAAGCGCGAGTTGCTGTTCCAAAGCGACGTTCGATGCGCCATGAGTCGCGCCGACCGGCTCGGCCACTGCCTCAAGATCGGCCTTGTAGACCGGAGAAGCGAGGCAACAGACCGAAATGCCACGCTCCTTGACGAGCGCTCGGGCCGATGCGAGCTGTTCGTCGCTGGCTTCGCAGAGGTTGACGCCCCAGGCCGAGCGAAGCTCCACGGCATCGAGCCCGCGAGATTGGGCGTAATTGAGCGCCTCGCTCAAATCTTGGCTCACCTCGTCCGTGATGATCGACAAGCGCACCAGACTAATCTCCGTGAGCCAGCAGAATCGCCTCGGCGACCTCGCGCATGGTCTTGCGCGAGTTCATGCTTTGATCCTGAATCCGTTTGAAGGCGTCCGGCTCCTTTAGATTGTATAGGTCCATCAAGATTCCCTTGGCGCGCTCGACCAATTTGCGCGTTTCGAGCCGCTCTTCCAGCGTCTTCACCTCGCTTTCCAATGCCAAGTTCTCTTGAAACCGCGAAAGCGCAATCTCGAGAGTCGGCATCACGTCTCGCGAACTGAAGGGCTTGCCCAGGTAGCCGTAAACGCCCGCGTGCGCCGCGCGTTGGATCGTCTCCGAGTTGCCAAAAGCGGTCAAAAGCACGACGGGCGCCAAACCGTCTTTGTGCAGCGCCTGAGCCGCATCGATTCCGTCCATCACGGGCATCCGCACATCCATCAGCACGATGTCCGGCTTAAACTCGCGCGTCATCGCAATGGCTTGCTCGCCGTCGCCCGCCTCGGCATGGACGATATGCCCCAAAGCCTCTAACTGTTGCTTTAGGTCCATCCGGATGATCGGATCGTCGTCGGCGACCAGAATGCGATAGGGCAATAGGTTCGATTCTCCTGCGTAAATTGGCCTTTGATGATACCTGAACGGGAAGGAGCCGTCCGTCCGGGCGCGAATCGGTTAGGCCGGTATGAGCTTCCAACATTCGCACTATCAAATTCATCAAAAGCCTTTTGTGCTTGCGGGCGGCGAGTTTAGGGCATACGATCCTACTGGCGCATTGTGCTTCTTCGTGCACAAGAAGGGCTTCAAACTCAAGGAAGACATCCGGTTTTACGCCGATACGACCAAGCAAAAGGAGCTCCTAAGCATCCAGGCCCGGCAGATTATCGACTTTTCGGGCGTGTACGACGTAATGGACTCGGAGACCGGCGAGCGGCTAGGCGCGGTTTCCAGAAAGGGCTGGAAGTCGATGATCCGCGACGAATGGGCCGTGCTGGACGCCAACGACAATGTAATCGCCACCATGCGCGAAGATTCGACTTCGCGGGCGCTGCTCAGGCGCTTCATCGGCGGCCTGATCGCGATGATCCTTATGCCGCAGTCCTTCAGAGTGTTGAACGAACAGGGGACGATCGCCGAGGCATATCAAAATCGCAATCCGCTCGCGCCGAAGCTGAGTGTTACGTTTTCACCCAGCGGGCCTCCCGTCGATCGACGACTCGCGCTCTCGGCCATTCTCCTACTAATGTGCATTGAAGGTCGAGAAGGATAGAGCCTACTTGGCGATGTGAGTAACCGACTGACCGTCGCAGATGATGACGATCTCTTCGTCGTCGGCCACGGTCTCTAATCGCACAGGCCGGCCCCAAAGCTGCGCTATGCTGCGCAGGCAGCGGCTTGTTCGCGCCATGTCCAACGGCTTGCCGTCATAGTGGTGCCTTAGATAAAGCTCGCCCCTGTGCTCGTAGTCGCCGTCCTCCACCGTGATGATAGGCACGCCAAAATTGGTCAGTTGCTCGGCCAATGCGTTGCGGACCTTGCGCCAGTCGGTCTCGTCCACCACCCAGACCAATTCGCCCTCGCGCTCCTCTATGCGATAGGTGTAGAGATCGAGCTCCTTGACCAGATTGGAGGTCAGATACTTGTGCAGAAAGCTCTGGTCGTTTTCCGCCTCGCGCACCTCAAAAATCTTGGACATGCCCTCGCCGGTCGGACGGTCGATGCGCTCGCCCATCCAGTTCTCTTCCGGATCGTCGGCCTCTTCGCCGTTCCAACGCCGTTCGATGCTACGGAAAATCTTGTAACCGACGTAGTACGGGTTCATGCTGGTGCGCGATCCCGGCTGGAGCACGCTGGAATGCATCCGGCGAAACTGCAAGTGCTCCTCGGCGGTCAAGGGCAAGTTCTCCAGAATGCGCTCGTGCCAAAACGATGCCCAGCCTTCGTTCATGATCTTGGTCTTGATCTGGGGCACAAAGTAGAGCATCTCCTCCCGCACGATCTCGACCACGTCGCGCTGCCAATCCTCCAACACTTTCGAATGGTCGCGGATAAAGAGCAACAGGTCTTTCTGGGGCGATGCGGGAAACCGGTCTTTGTCAACAGGCGTCTCAGGCTTTGGATCGACCATGTAGATCAGGTCGTCGTAGGAGGTTTCGCTTTTTCGAGCCTCTTTCTTCTTTTCTTGGGCCTTGGGCTGTTCGATAATCGGATCGATATGCTCGTCGATGGAGAGCAGCGCGTCCAACAGACTCTCTACCTCGGCTGGGCCGTGCTTCATCTCGTACTGTCGAATCCGCTCCGCGTGAAGCCGGCATCGTTCGATCATCTGGCGATTGGTGTGACGAAACGTCATGTTGTGCTTAAAAAAGTCCGAGTGGCCGTAAACGTGCGCGATGACCAGCTTGTGAGACAGCATGTCGTTCACATCGAGCAAAAACGCTTGAGAAGGATCCGCGTTGAACACCAGTTCGTAGATTTTGCTAACCCCATACTCGTACATCGTCTTTTGCACGTGGTAGTCGCGGCCGTACGTCCAATGCGAAAATCGCGCGGGCAGGGCGTAGGCGCCCAACTCGTAGATGACGTGCGCCGGCGCGACCTCAAAATGGACAGGGAAGGGATCCAGGCCCAATTCGTGCGCCTTTTCCCAAATGATGTCGATCCATCGCTCCAATTCGGCATGTTCGGTCTGCGTCAGAGCGCTCATAGGCTGGCCACTTCCTTGTGATTGCTGAAGAACAGCTTCAGCGCGGGCCAAACGTCCTCTTTGTTGGCGATCTTGACAATCACTACGCGGCCGTCCTCGCCAAAGGCGTCGTTTAGCGACTGTCCGAGCGGCGCCAGAGCCCCCGCCTGACCCCAAAGATCGTTCGCAATTTCGCCGTAGCCGACCAAGTTGCTATAATCGACCAACTTCTTCATGTACTCCACGACCTCGCTGTCGCCCCAGTTGTAACCGTCCGAGAACATGAACGGATAGATGTTCCATTCCCTCGGATTAAACCGCTTCTCGATCACCTCGATGGCCAATCGATAAGCGACCGACAAGCGCGTGCCGCCCGAATCGCCCGCGGCGAAAAACTCGTGCTCGTCCACTTCCTTTGCTTCCGTGTGGCAAGTGATAAAGACGATGTCCGCGCTGGCATACTTCTTCTTAAGAAACCTCAGCATCCAATAGTAAAAGCTCCGGCAGATATAGGCTTCGAATTCGCCCATGCTGCCGCTCACGTCGCGCATGGCCAGGATGACCGCGTTCTTTTGCTTTTCGGGCACGATCTCCCAAGATTTGAACCGCTTGTCCTCGTCCTCGATGTTCCAGCCCGGAGCGCCTTGCGCCGCATTGCGCTTGTAGGCGTTGATCAATGTGCGCTTTCGATCCAGATTAGACTGCGGCCCGCGCCGCGCCAAAGTGTCGAACCGAACCTGATCGGACAGGATGTCTTTGGTGCCTTTGTCCCGCAAATTGGGCAGGTGCAGGTCTTCGAACACCATCTCGGCGATCTCTTCGATCGTGAACTCGGCTTCGTAAAAATCGACGCCCGGCTCGGTGCCCGCTTGCTTGCCGGCCCCTTCGCCCGGTTGCCCCGATCGACCGATCACGTCGCCCGGCTTGGTGTTGCCTTGCCCTTGCCCGACGCCTTTCTTGCCATGAGGATCGAAGCGTATGTGGGGCAATTCCAGCCCGCGAATGGGAATCTTGACGATTTTGCCGTCGTCCGCCGTGATGATATCCTGATGGCTGACCAGATCGCCTAAGTTTTCTTTGATCACCTCTTTGATCTTGTCGTTGTGGCGAAGGCGATCCTTCTCGGCGCGGCGATGCAAATCCCAAGAGTCGGCGGACAGCCAGGGATCGGAAACGCCCATTTTTGTCGTTTTTTCTTCTCTGCTCATGTTAAGCACCCTCAATGTTGGATACGAACGAGGCCGCGTCGCCGTGCCCTTGCCAACTATTAGTATTGTCGGCGGCGGTCAAAGGTTCTCTCTATAGAGAGAGGCGATGGGAGGGAGCAGTGGTCAACCCGGCGGGCGCGCGCATTTTGGGCGTCCCCATTGCTATCGCGCCACAAACGTATGAGGATTTGAATCAAACGCGCGCTTGAACATCGTGCGAGCACGATCCTCTTCGCCTCGTTGCCTGTGAGCATCGCCAAGGCAGTAGCAGGCAAGAGCAGTCAAGCGGAGCGATGCTGTAGAGCCGCCTCCCGGTCTCCGGGTCGTACCCTCTCGCGCCAATGTGCGTCAAACCGCCCGTGCGCCCGACACCGACGCGCCATAGGCGTCGAACACCGGCGCAGTCGAGTACGTGCCCAATCCGTACCCGATGGGGATTAACTGGCCTTCCCCAGCTTGGAACGCCAGGCTCCCGCCTGGCATCTCGCCCGGAGTTCCCTTGGAGCCGCTCCTAAACTTGATCCCTCCTCGTTTCATCGTTATCATCTAACTACCTATTGTCCGCATTGTGTCGAGTTTCCTGCCTTGTGCCCTCGTCCCTCTCTAAGGACGCCAGGCTGCAGGCTGGTCAACCGGTCTCTCAATGTACCGCCAGCGCCCTCGCCGGCCGATGTTCGGGCCGCCGGGACGGCGGCGGTACTGATGCTCCCTGTACAGGCCGCCTATTGCCTGCGCAGGGTCTGATTCGTGCTCAAAGTTGTGCTACAGATCGAAAAAATCCCATTCGCAACAGGGGGTGGAAGGGAGGGCGAGCGTCCCCGCGAGCCAAACTCAAAGTTGTGCTACAGATCGAAAAAATCCCATTCGCAACAGGGGGTGGAAGGGAGGGCGAGCCAAACGGGAATCTGTGCAAATGTAGCACAATTTTGAGTACGAATCGATCCCTGGAGGCGTAAGCAATGTTCGCGTTTTCTACCTTCCCGCCAATCGCTCGAACCCCTCCACCGCCTTGTCGATGTCCTCGTCGCTCACGTCGAAGTGGGTGACTAAACGCAGGCGGCGGGCGTCGAGCGCGAGGCAGAGAATGCCTAGATCGCCCAAGGCGCGCTCAATCTCTAACGCAGGCCGCTCCGTCTCCACATAGACCAGGTTGGTCTGCACGCTCGAAAGATCGACCCGAAAGCCGGGCACGTTGGCGATTCCCTCGGCCAGTCGCCGCGCCCGAGCATGGTCCTCGGCCAATCGGTCGATCATGCTCTTCAACGCCACCAAGCCGGGAGCCGCCAATACGCCTGCCTGCCTCATGCCGCCGCCGAAGAGTTTGCGAACCCGATGCGCGCGAGCGATAAAATCTTGCGGGCCGACCAGCAGACTGCCCACCGGACATCCGAGTCCCTTGGAGAGGCAGAACATCAGCGAATCGACCTCGGCGGCAATCTGGCAAGCCGGCACGCCCAAAGCTACCGCCGCATTGAAGACCCGAGCGCCATCCATATGAACGGGGATTCCCTTGGCAGTTTGCCGGACATTGCGGAGGCTTTCCAAAGGCCATACCGTGCCGCCGCAACGGTTGTGGGCGTTCTCCAGGCAGATCAGGCTTGTGCCGGGCGTATGGTCGTCTTCTGTGCGGATCATCGAGCGCAGCGTGTCGGCATCGTATTGGCCGTCTGCGGTCGGAATCGCCTCGACCATGACGCCGGAGAGCGCGGCCGGGCCGCCTAGCTCGTAATGGATGATATGGCTCTCGCTATCGGCCAGTATCGCGTCGCCCGGCTTGGTCCAAACCTTGATGGCGATCTCGTTCGCCATGGTGCCGCTGGGCACGAAGAGCGCCGCCTCTTTGCCCAAAATCTCTGCAGCGCGGTCTTGCAGGCGATTGAGCGTCGGGTCCTCGCCATAGACGTCGTCGCCCACTTCGGCTTCGGCCATGGCGCGCCGCATTTCGGGCGTCGGCTTGGTTACGGTGTCGGATCTCAGGTCGATCATAGGAGGAATCTTAGCAGAGGGGTACAAGCCATTGGGTATAATGCCGCCGACCCCGAAGGGGAGTAGCGCCTGCGATCAGCAGAGCCGTCGTCGTCAATACGCTCCAAAAGAGCCGGCCCGGCCCAAAGCGCAAGACCTTCACCGAGCTGAAGGATTCTTGTCGCGCGGCACGGGTCGGGAGGGGCGAAACCTCCGATATATAGAGTGGCGATTTGCCATGTGTGGAGGCGACAGGCGATGCTTTGTCCGAAGTGTCACGACCAAGTCTTGGTCGTATTGGAGCGGTCTGGATTAGAGATCGAATATTGCGGCGGGTGCCGCGGCGTTTGGCTGGATAAGGGCGAACTGGAGAAGTTGATCGCGCTGGAAGGCAGCCAGCCAGTGCGTCAAGAGCGACCTCGACAGAACCGCGAAGATTGGGACGACGACGACCGGCGCGAAAGGAAGCGCGGCGGGTTCTTGCGCGATCTGTTCGATTTCGACTAATCCCCATGGAGCTTGCCAATATCTCGCTGTGGATCTGGGGCACATTCTTAGGCGTCATTTTTGGCTTTCTAGCGCTCGATCTGGGCGTTTTTCATCGCCAGGCGCATGTCGTGCGGATGCGCGAGGCGCTGATCTGGAGCGTCGTTTGGATCATCGTCGCGCTGATCTTTAACTTGGGCATCCTGCTTTACTGGGATCGCATACAGCCCGACAGCGCTTACAAGAACTCCGAAGCCGCGATAGCTTTCTTTGCGGGCTATCTGGTAGAACGCGCGCTGAGCATCGACAACATTTTTGTGTTTTTGGTCGTCTTTTCCTACTTTCGCGTTCCGCCTCAGTATCAGCACCGGGTGTTGTTTTTGGGGATCATTGGCGCGCTGTTCTTTAGGGCGCTGTTTATTGCGCTTGGCGCGGCGCTGATTTCGGCTTTTGCCTGGACGATGGTCGTTTTTGGGCTGTTTTTGATCGTTACAGGCATCAAGATGATCAAGGTGAGCGGCAAGACCATCGATCCGGGCAAGAATCCTGTCATCCGGATATTTGCAAAGATTATGCCCACCAGTCCCGACTATCACGGTCAGAAGTTCTTCGTTCGGCAGAACGGCGTTCTTTTCGCGACTCCTTTATTCGTCGCGCTCTTGGTGGTCGAGTTTACGGACATTATCTTCGCGGTCGACTCGATCCCAGCGATCTTTGCGATCACGCAAGACACCTTTATCGTCTTTACGTCCAACGTCTTCGCAATTTTAGGGTTGCGGGCGCTGTTCTTTGCCGTAGCCGGGCTAATGGAGCTGTTTCATTATTTGCATTACGGCTTGGCCGCGGTGTTGGCGTTTGTCGGCGTCAAGATGCTGTACGGCTATGCAGAGAAGGCCATCTTCCCAGGTTGGCCGCACTTTCCCATCATGGTATCGTTGCTCGTCATCGTGATTATCTTGGCGGCGTCCATCATCGCGTCCGTTGTCAGGCCGGTTGCGCAGGCAGAGGAAGAGAGCGTCGCCAAAGGAGCCTAAATGGTCAAGGTCGTCGTCGGAATCGATTTTGAAAACTATCAGAAAGCGATCGCGCTTTTGAAGGCTTTGCGATTTGAACAGGCTGAAGCGCACTTGCTGCACGTCGTGGAGTCGATTTTTCCGGACAAGAGCTTTCCGTCCTTGTCAGAGGGCCATCCGATGGCCGAGGTGTTTGCCGAAATGGAGGAGCGCGGTCAAGCCGAGTTGGCCAATGCTGCGGCTCTGATTGCAGGCTCCGGCTACGTCGCGACCACCGAGCGTCTAAAGGGCGATCCGGCTCGGCGCTTGATCGAGACCGCAACGCGTCGAAACGCCGATTTGATCGCTGTCGGCGCGCAGCCCAAGACGGCCTGGGAATCGCTTTTCTATGGCAGCATCTCCAAAGCGCTTTCGTCATCGGCAGAGCAGTCGATCTTGGTTGCCAAGAGCGAACCCAAGTCTACGGAGGCTTTGACGGCGGTTTTGGCGACCGACCATTCGACCTACTGCGACCAATCCATTGAGAAGTTCATGAGTTGGAAGGCACATGGGGTCGGTCGATTGTTGATCCTGACCGCCATCGAAGCAAAAGCAGTCGCCGATGCCGGCGAATGGAAGGAGATGGCCGTTGACAAGAACCAAGCCCTTTGCGATCGGTTCTCGGCTCTGGGGATCGAATGCCAAAGCAGGGTTACGGAGGGCAGGGCGCAGCAGGTTATCGCTTCGGCGATGAAGGAGACGGCGTCCGATTTGCTGATTATGGGCGCGCGCGGACATGGTTTTTGGGATCGCGCTCGCTTGGGCAGCGTCTCTCATTTCGAACTTGTGGCCTCGCCGCACAATGTGCTCGTGATGAGGGTTTAAGGCAGCGGTTCACCCCAGCAGCGCTTGCCAAACTTCGTCTTGGGCTTGGGGGTCGTACTCGCCCAGAATCCGTCCATCGCGCATGGCCAAAATCCGGTCCGAAAGCGCGAAGACCTCTTCTAGCTCGGAAGAAACCAGCACAACCGCCTTGCCGTCATCGGCTAATTGGCGTATAAGGCGGTGGATTTCGACCTTTGCCCCTGCATCGACGCCTCTGGTAGGCTCATCTAACAGCAGAAGGTCGTGTTCGGCGAGAATCAGCCTGCCAAGGAGCGCCTTCTGTTGATTGCCGCCGGAGAGCGACGAGACCGGTTGTTCGACGCTTTGCGATCGGATGGCCAGTCGTTCGACTATGCGTTTTGCGGCTCGGCCTTGAGACTTTTGGTCGATCCATCCAGCGCGACCGTGCCGATGAAGCGAGCCGAGGGTGAGATTGTCCTTAAGGCTCCTGGACAGAGCCAAGCCGAACCGCTTGCGATCTTCGGGCAGATAGCCCGCGGGATGTCGATGAAGAATGGACCGAAGCAAGGAGGTGCGGCCAGAACCCACCAAGCCCGCAATGCCCAGTATCTCGCCACGGTCGATCGCCCATCGAAAGCCTCGATGATCGTGCTCCAGCACGGGTTGCCTCTCTTTGGGGCGGGCATTCCGATGGCTTTCAGTCTTTTCCGGTTTGCGACCCAGCATGTGTTCTATGACTTGCTCGGGAGTTGTTTGGGAGGACTCGAAAACCGTCCTGCCGTCCCTCAGCACGACGATGCGGTCGGCGATCTCGAACGCTTCGCGCAAACGATGGGTGATGAAGACCATTCCGACTCTTTGGCCTTTGAGCTCGCGCATGAGTCCGAAAAGCCTCTCCGATTCTGGCTGACTGAGCGCGGCGGTCGGCTCGTCGAGAACTAGGAAGGTTGCCGCCCGGCCAAGCGCCTTAGCGATTTCTGTCAACTGTTGCTGGGCGACAGTAAGGCGCGCAACGGGCCGATCAAGGTCGGCTTGTAGTCCCGCGCGCTGCGATAAAACCGATGCTTCGGCGTACTGGCGTCGCCCCTTAAGCCAGCCCCAGGCGTTCGGCTCGCGTCCCAGAGTCAGATTTTCGGCTACGGAGAGGTGCGGACAGAGGCTGAACTCCTGGCAGATCATCGCGATACCGAGGCGCATCGCCGTTTGTGGGTTTAAGCGGTTTATCCTGCGACTATCGATCTCGATCGTTCCAGAATCGGGCTGTTCTGCGCCCGAGATCACTCGCATGAGGGTTGATTTTCCCGCGCCGTTCTGCCCGAGCACGGCAACAATCTCGCCTGGCTTTACGACGAGGTCGGCCTCGACCAGCGCTTGGGCGCTGCCGTAGCTCTTGCTGATCTTGCTGAGTCGAAGCAACGGTTATCGATCGATGATGGCCGGTTTCTCGCCCGGCGGCACATAGCCCGCTTCTTGCGCTTTTTCTTTGATGACTTCGGGATCGTTGACGCGCTGCAGAGACGCTTCCGCATCGGACTGCTTCTGCTTCAACTCGTTGTATTGTCGCTCTTTTGCGGCCAAGAGGTTCTTTTCTTGTTGGAGCCTTTTGTATCCCGGAGCGAAGGCGCGCGCAAAGAGGATGAGGGCAATCAGCGCGATGGCAATCACTAGAGCGCCTCGGTTCACTTTTCTTTTCCTGCGCGGTCTCCGGTTCATTTTTTGTCTGGTTGGTCGATAATTAGGGTAGATTATGGCGCAAGTGGAGCAACGGCTTGTCGGGTTCTAAGAGGGTTCTCTTCGCTCATAAGAGCGAGGAAGAGTTTGCCCGCCTGTTGGACTTTTATCAGGTTCGATGGGAGTACGAGCCTCGGACGTTCGTATTGGAGGCTGCCGACGACGGAAGCCCCGTGGAATCGTTCACCCCTGATTTTTACTTGCCCGATCATGATCTTTACCTTGAATTGACGACGCGGCGCGGCAATCTATCGCGCCGCAAACTGCGCAAGATCGAGAAACTGATGCAAGCCTACCCCAGCATCCGGGCGCGGCTGATCGATCCGGCTCAGTTTGACGCTATCATGCTGGGCCGCGAGAACGACTGGCGCCAGCCCGAGGACGAGACGCCTTAGCCCAAGTAGTCCGGCGCTTTGGTGATCTGTCCCGTGATTCGGACGACCGCCTCGTGCGGAGCGTACAGGAAGACGTTCTCTCCAATCTTCTCCACGGTTCCTTCGAGCGTATAGACCACGCCGCTCATAAAGTCGACGATTCGCTCTCGCTCGTGGGGCGCCGTCAGAGACAGGTTTAGGATCTGCTGGCTGCCGCTCTTAAGGCCGTCTGCCGCCGATCTCGCGTCGGCCAGTTCTTGCAGATCTTTGTGCACGTGCACCTCGTAAGGGTGGACGCGCCGCACCTTGGGCGTCATGATGTTCGGTTCGTCTTCGAACTCCGTCTCGTCGTCGCCTCTGCCAAAAAAGCCCTTGACCCAACCGATCGGGCCTCGCCGTTCTTCAGTTACATCGACATCATCATGATAATGCATCTTCATCCCTCCTGGATGATCGACTATCGATCTCTCGGTCCAAACAGCGCCGTGCCAATACGAATCTGGGTAGCGCCCTCCGTGATGGCCGCTTCCAAGTCGTGGCTCATGCCCATCGAAAGCGTTATACGCTCCGTTCTATGTAGCCGCTCGAACGTCTGACGCGCCATGGCAAAGGCCGGACGGACTGCTTCTGGGTCGTCGGTATAGGCTGGAATCGCCATGACGCCGCCAATCTTCAAGTTTGGCATTGCGCGCGCGCTGTCGATCAAACGGTCGAAGACTTCGACCGTCGCGCCGCCTTTAGACGGCTCCTCGCTGACCTTGATTTGGATCAGGATCGACTGAATGTGTTCAAGTTTCGACGCCCAAAGTTGCAATTCCTGCAACTGTCGGAGCGATTCGACAGAGCATACCCAATGAAATCGTCCGATCAGGTATTTTGCTTTGTTCGTCTGAAGCCTGCCGATAAAATGCCATCGGGAATCTGAAGGCATTTGTTCAAGTTTCGCTTTCGATTCTTGCCAATAATTCTCGCCAAAATCGCGCAGTCCCAAAGCATAGGCTTCTGCGATTCGGTCGATCTGGACGCCCTTTGTTACTGCGAGAAGCTGAATCTCGGACGGGTCTCGTTGGGTTCGGGTTGCGGCTTGGGCGATTCGGTCTTGAAGGATTAGGAGCGATTCTCTAACGGATGCCATCTGAGGTCTGGTCTTCCAGGCTGCCGCTCTTGTGCGTCTTGGCCAGATGATCCAGCTTGCCGGTTTGCATGAACCAAACGCGCTCGACGATGTTGGTGGCATGGTCGGCCACTCGCTCCAGGTAGTGCGCGACGAGGAGGAGCCACGAGCCGGTTACGACCTTGGCCGGGTCGTCTGTCATCTGCTGAAGGAGCTGGCCTCGCATTTCTCGATAGAGAGCGTCTACCTCGTCGTCTTGATCGCACACGCGCTGAACCATCTCTAAGTCGCGATTGACGAAAGCCTCAAGGCTCTCGCGCAGCATCTTTCTGGCCACGTGCGCCAGTTTGGGCACATCGATCATCGGTTCGTAGCCCGGCTCTCGCGCCAGTTTGCGGGCCGATTTGGCGATATCGACGCTGTAATCGCCCACGCGCTCGATGTCGGTGATCATCTTCATGGCGGTGCCGATGATGCGCAGGTCGCTGGCCATAGGTTGTTGCAGGGCGAGCAGTCGGAGGCAGTGATGCTCGATGTCGATGTCCATCTCGTCCACCTCGTCGTCGCGGAAGATCACCTCTTCTGCAAGATTGAGGTCGCGCTTGACCAGGGCTTCGACAGAATCGGCCACCATGCCTTCTACCACCGCGCCCATTTCGAGCAGTTTGTTCTCGAGCTGCTTCAGTTCGCTGTCAAACGCCTGACGAGTAAACACGATACCCCCTAAGATGATTCGGCTATTGTACCCGCCGCGCCGAACTCTAACTTAGGAAACGGGCGAAGGCAGGCGGCTGTTCCCAGCAGGGCAAGCCTCGCAGTTCTTCGAACTTGCCCAAGAACGAAAGGGCCGACATGCTGGCCACTATCGAGCCTTCCATCGCCTCTTCTATAACCGCACCGGCGATGGCCAGGGTTTCGAGAGGGAGCGATTCGCCCGGCCTCAATCGACCCGCAATAAGCCACCGCGCGGTCCATTCCTGTCGGTCAATCTGGGCTTGAGCGGTTGGCAATCGATAGGCGGAGCCGTTGTTCAGGGCGTCGCCCAACATTGCGGTCGCAGTGGCTTCGCCCCCTGCGCCGGGTCCGGAAAGAAAGAGGTCGCCGAACGTCGGTCCGCTCAGGAAGGCTCCGTTCAAAACGCCGTGCAGGCTCGCCAGTGGAGAATCTTGCGGGACCAAAGTCGGCAACACGCTGAGTTCGTCCGCTCGATACCGGGCAAGCAGTTTGACCGCGCAGTTTCTTCTTTGTGCTTCTGCCATGAGTTCAAGATTGACCTCCCGAATCCCATGACACAGTACGTCCGCGGGGTCAACCCATTGGCCTTGCGCTAGCGAAGCAAGAATGGATATTTTGTAGACCGCGTCCAAGCCGTCCACGTCGGCAGAGGGGTCGGTTTCGGCATAGCCTTTCTGCTGAGCGTCTCTCAGCGCGGCGTCAAAATCCATCTCGGGCATTTGGGTCAAGATGTAGTTGGTCGTGCCGTTCAATACGCCGCTCGCCTCGGTTATCGGCACGCTGGCCAAAGCGCCTCTCATCGTGGAGACGATCGGGATCGCGCCTCCGACCGCCGCATCGAAGTAGAGCGACCCGCCCAAGGCCGACAGTTCCGCGCCTTTCTTGGCGATCAATTCCTTGTTGGCGGTTACCACCTTCAAGCCCCGTTTGAGCGCGGTCGAAACGAGTTCGAAGGCTGGATGCAGTCCGCCCATCGCTTCAAACACGATGCTCAGCGTCGTATCGTCCAATAGATCGGCGGCTCGGACGGTCAAAGGTAAACCATTCGATGGTCGATTTGCATTTCTTACAAAAGCGCCTGAAAATTCGATTTGAGGAGCGTGTTCGAGGATTAATCGATGAAGAGCGCGCCCGACCGTGCCGTAGCCGAGGAGCGCGGCTTTAAGGTTGCTCATCAATGTACATCAGCGGCTCGCCTGCATGCACCAGAGAGTTGTTTCCGGCGACGATCTTCGTAATAACGCCAGAACAAGGCGAAGGCAGTTCGTTAAACACTTTCATTGCTTCGATGATGCATATCGGCTGGCCTTCTTGCACCATGTCGCCTTCTTTCACGTAGGGCGGATCGTTGGGCGAGGGGCCGCGGTAGAACATCCCCATCATGGGCGCTTCGATGGCGCGACCGTGCGATGGCGATTGGGCCGTCTCTTTTGCGGCTATGACGACGGCCGGATTGGCATCGGCATCTCGGCGCAATTCGACAGAAAGCTCCGAAGTTTCGATGGACAACTCTTCCAGCCGCTGGCGCTCCATGATCTCGACCAGTTGCTGGACCGTCTCGAAAGAGGGTCGCATAGAGAGATTATAGCGGATGGGCGCCAGGGCCCATCCGCCTAATCGATTATTGCGGGCAGCAACCGAGGCCGAAGTTCATAAGGACGGTGGCCAAGTCGACGTCGTCCACCCGGAAGTCGCGATTGGTGTCCTCGGTGAGACTTGGGCCAAAGTCTCCGAAGCGCATCAGCACGCGCGCCAGGTCGTAATCGTCGATGCAGCCGTCTTGGTCCACGTCGCCTTGCCAGTATCCTCTCGGATTGACCGCGCAAACCACTGCGCCGTCGCCTCGACCATAGACCATTTGGATTTCGTCCTTTGCGAACGACATGGCCGTTACGCCCTGGAATCCGCCCGTCTCCAAGTCGATGCGATTAGTGAGGGTTCGCAGGTTGAAATCCCAAAAGTTGAGAGAACCGAAGTAGGAAGAGCCGTCAAACTCGAACACGCCGGTGGCCAAGGTGCTGCCGTCATCGGAGAACTTGACGACGTTCACCCCGCCCGTATGCGGCAGAGCCGCCTCCTGTTCGCCCGTCTGGATGTTCCAGACAGTGGCTTGGCAACCGATCGGGTATCGATCTGGGGACTCGTCGCCCTGGCCGATGATCACTCGAAGACCGTCCGGCGAGAAATCGACCGAATTGGCCTGTGCTTCAGAGAGGAGAAAGCGCCGAGTAGGATCGAAGCTATCGAGCGTCCAGATTCGCGCGCCGCAATCGTAGAGGGTGCCTTCGGCGACGTAACCGCTGGCTGTGGCGATCATCGTACCGTTCCGAGAGAAGGCAACGGAGCGAATGGGCGATGTGTGGCCTTGATATTCGGTGTAAAGTTCGCCCGTATCGACGATCCAAAGACGCAACATGCAGTCGGTGAACCGATAGCCTTGAGTCGATTCGTACGAAGCGTCGCCGCCGGCGGATGCCAGCATGGTTCCGTCGGGCGAGAATGCCAAGCCCCGGACGGTCGCATAGTGGCCATAGAGAGTTTGAACGAGTTGTCCGTTCGACGATCGCCAAATGTGGATATCGGCGATGCCATCGATGGGGTCGCCGCCGGTTGCGATCAGAGAGCCGTCGGGCGAGATCGCGATCGCTCGGATCCGCGATTGAAATGGTCCGAGCACAGCTTGGGTCTGGCCGGTACAGACAGAGATGATCCTGAGCAAGTCGTCCCCGGCGGCGACGGCGGCGATGTCGCCGCTGGGCGACACAGCGATCGCGCTGATGGGGTTGTGGTATTCGGCGTAGTCTCTAATCTGGACGCCTGTGTTTGCGTCCCATTCGAACACGGCGCGGTCGTCGCCCGAAGTGTAGAGCCGCAGACCATCGGGAGAGTAGAGCGCCTGGGTTGCACGCCCGCGATGAGCGATGACCGAAAACGCCGGAGCGTGGGGGATGGTCAGCCAGACTCGAACGGTGCCGTCCGAACTGGTGGAGACCATGCGTCCGCCATCCGGCGCATAGGCAATACTGGTAATCTCGTCCGTATGGCCATGGAACGAACCGATCTGCGTGCCGGTTAACGTGCTCCACTCACGAATGACGGGATCGGCCGAACTACCGCCGGAGCAAAGCCGAAGACCATCAAGCGAGTAAGCTAAAGATCGAACAGGACCTTCAAACGGTCCGATCTCTTGAACCATTGCGCCGGTCGTTGCGTTCCAAACGCGAATCGTGCCGTAGTTGTTGGGAAACGTTCCGTCTAGTCCGCCCGTAGCGATAGTCTGGCCGTTGGGACGAAATGCGAGCGCGGTCAGGTTTGCGCTGTGGACGAGAATCTGAGCAATGGGGGCTCCAGTCTCTACATCCCACAACCTGACTCGTCGGTCGTCGTGGGCGGTGGCCAGCCGAGAGCCGTCGGGCGAGAATGCGACTGCCTTGACGCCGTTGACAGGCGCAGCGAGGGTGCGGACATAGTTCCCTACTCGCGGCTCCCATATGTGCGTCTGGCCCCATGCCTCGCCCGCCGCTAGCAGTGAGCCGTCGGGCGAGAATGCGAGCGTTCGAACGCATCCAAGGTTGAATCGGGCCAGCGTGCGCTCGAGTCGACCGGTCAGGGTGGACCAGATTTTGATCGTTCGGTCGCAGAAACCGGCCGTGGCCAGCCACAGACCGTCCGGCGACTGTGCTATCGCCTCGACTCCGTTGGCATGGCCGCCCGCCATCCACTTGATAGTGGGCGGGTTCTGCGCCAGAGAAGCCCCAAATATCAAAACGGCAAAAAGCGCCGTCAGCAAAGCTCTCTTTCCTGCCATCGACACACCTCCGGGAGTTGCCCAAACAGAAGGAACTCTTCCTGAGAAAGTATAACACGGATTTTGCCGGGTATGCTATGCCTCTTATGGAGTTGGCATGTCGGACCGAGAAGTTGGGGCTGCTATTGCCGGGCGGCAGTTGTCGGGGCGCGTTTCAAATCGGGGTGCTGCAGGCATTCAAGGAGCGGGGGATCGCGGCAGAGGTGGTTGCGGGAGTTTCATCGGGATCGTGGAACGCGGTCGCCTGGGCTCTGGACGAGGTGCACCGGTTGGAGGAGCTTTGGCTGGACGCTTTGTCGGCTTCTTTCTACAGCAAGTCGTTAAGGCAATGGGCGACGAATCTCTCGCCGTTTAACTACAAGTGGATTCACAAAACGCGCTCGAAGTTTCATCTTGATTGGGACTTAGTCAAAAATGCGGCGGTCGAGGTAGTGATCGGGGTGGCGACGTTTCCGCTGATGCGGCTCAAGTTGTTCAGCAATCGAGAGCATCCCAATGTGGACTTCTTCAGCGTCGTGCTGGCGTCCAACACCCTGATGCCGTTTCACACGCTGCCCGTGCGGGTGGGGACTGGGTTCTACGTTGATGGCGGGTTTGCGGACAATGCGCCGGTTCATGCTTTGTACGAGAAGGGATGCGACCGGGTGATCGCGGTCGTGTCGAGGCCGACCGACCGTCTGCACCACAAACCGATGAGGCCGTGGGGTTTTTCTTATCCGAACGACCGGCTCGCTCTGGTTTGTCCAGAGGAGCCCTTGCCGCTCAACTTCAACGATTTCGACCCTGGGCGATTGAGAGAAGCGATCCGTATCGGCTATGAGACCGGCCTAAAGGCTGCGATCTGAACCGGGCGCGACCTTGAGGCTTTGTATGACTCGGTCGGCCGTCCTGGCCACTACCGGATCGTCTGACGGCCCTGCACAGACGACCTGCCACATCTCATTGTCTTTTACGAGAATGATGTGGCGATAGATGGTCTTGTTCTGTTTGGCTGTGAGGCTTGTTCCATAGGCATAGAACCCGTGCGCCCCGTTGCGAGAGGCTTCTTCTCGCTTAACGTCCAGGCGTTCGGAACCCATGCTCCTCTTGACTCGGTCTATCGCGCCATCCATGGCTTTGGAAGCGTTCAATCGGCTGCCCGCCCGATACTTGGCGTAGGAGCAGAAGACCACAAGGCCGTCCATCGTACTGGAGAAGCTGACCGACTTGTCCAGCGCTTCTTGGGTCGATTCCTTAAGGTTCAGCTTCGCGTCTTTTGGCGGCGAGGGCAGGTTGACAGACATTTTTGCGTCGTCAACGACATATTGCTTCAACGGGATGGCGTTTTGGATCGCAGAGTGCAGATCGCAAGAGAACGAGATTGCGACCAAGAGCGAAATTGTGAGCCAGCGCATGACAGCCTCTCCTTTTGCCGTACTTGCTTTTATGGTCGGAGGCTTTTGAAATCGTAATAACTGATGGAATTGCAGGAATTAGGCGGGGGACAATCCCTTGGCGCGCTGCACGAATGTGCGAATCGCGCTTTCCAGCGCGTCGGCGCTTGTGCTGGGGGTAAATGCCTGGTCGTCGATGACCAGCGGCGCGCCAATGACGACCAAGGGCGCGCCAAGGCTAGGCAGCAGCGCGGCTTGGTCCAGCGTTAAACCGCCCACCGCCTGGACTGGGATCGAGACGGCGCCGACCACGGATGCCAGTTCGTCCAGAGGCGATTTGCCGACTTTGGCGTGTCGCTCGTCATATCCGATGTGATGGATGATGTAATCGGCGCCCAGCGCCTCCATTCTCTTGGCGGCAGCCGGCAGGTCCGGCTCTAGCATGATGTCGGCCATCACTTGCGTGCCATAGTCCCTCGCCGCGCGCACCGCGCCTCGCACGGTTTCATCGTGGGCCCGGGACATCACAACGGTCAGATCGGCGCCCGCCTTCGCCATCATTTCCGTTTCCAGGTAGCCGGCATCCATCGTTTTCAAATCGGCGACCACCTTGCGATCCGGAAAGGTCGCCTTGAGTTCTCTGACGCATCTTAATCCCTCCGCCAATATCAAAGGCGTTCCGGCCTCCAGCCAGTCAACCCCTGCCATGACGGCGATTTCTGCGGTTTTGATCGCTTCGTATAGGTCGGTCAGGTCGAGCGAGATTTGAACGATTACGCTCATTGTCCGATCGATTTGAGGAAGGCGTCGATCGGTTGGCCTTCGCGCGCTTGACCGATGCCGAATCGCTTGACCTTCTCGGCGACGATCTTGGCGTATTTCTCTTTGTCGTCCGAGAGCCTTAGTTGCGCGTAGTCGATCGACAGGCGGAGCTTCTGAACTCTACTCAGCACGGCGGGCTTATCCTTGACGGCTTCTTCGGCTTGATCGAATAGCCTTTCGGCCTTGGCCAGCGAATCTTCGTTCAGATAGCCTAGCGTCTTGGGGTCGTCGAAAATTTTGAAGTGAATGTTATTCTGCTTCACGGTTTCGTGCATCGATTTGTAGTAAGCGAGAATGGGGGGCGCGGCATCTTCGTACACGGCGTTGACGAACTCCTCGACCAATGGCCAAACATCCAGTTTGGCGTTCCACAGAATCTTGGCTTGAAACCAGGCTTTCAACTCGGACGATTCGCCGCCTCCGCCCGGTCCGTAGGCGCCCTGATAGAAGAGTCCCTTCACCCCGTTCGCTTTGTAAGCGCGGTTGGAGCCTTGGAGCTCGTCGAAGTCGGGGAACGGGATGAAGTAGTGGGCGAAGTTGGTGTTATAGTGCCAGATGTAGAGGTTGTCGGTAATTTTGGCCCATGCTTGAAGATTGGCAAACGGCTCTTTGTTGACGGGGCACTGGTCGATTGGGTGGCCGAAGCAGTTGCCGATGGGCGCCATGCGCACACGGACGTTCGGGTGCGGCCGAGCGAGTTTGGGCGTCTTCTCCGTCCATTGATAGGCCAACGTTTCGATGAGCTTGTCGGGGTGGTCTTGCGCTATGGCCGCGGCCACCTCGTTCACAAATCGCAAGACGAGCCCGCTCGGGGCGCCTTCTTCTTCGTAGACTAGGCGGCACTGTTCGCACTGGCATTGGCCGTACCAGTCGTTTTGAGAGACGCTGAAGATGCGCGCTTCGGGCTTTTCGGCGATCCATTGTCGCACCTTGTCGACCGTCAGCTTCATCACGTCGGTGTTGGTGAGACAAAGTTGGGCGCCTTCGTGCTTTCGCTTGCCGTCGATTTCGGAATAGTATTCGGGATGCTCCTCGAAGTATTGCGCCGGCGGAAGGATCTCGTAGAAGCTATGGACAAAGGGCTGGAATCCGATCTTGCCGCCCTCGCGCTCGCCCAATCGCATAAAGTTGCCGTTGCATCGGTTGCGCGCCGCCCAGTCGGTGTCCCAGGCTTCGGTCCAAAACGGCTCGCGGTATTCGAACGAGGGAATGACGGTTTCGTTGAGCTCGCCGATCTCGATGCGGTCGCGCTTGGGGATTTTGCCGACTTCGGACGTGTACCAGCGGCAGCCTAGGTGGTCTTCCAACAGGCCGTAAACGCCGTAGAGCACGCCTCGCGGACGGCCGCCATAGACGATGAGCGACTGGCCATGAGTGAAGAGCGCGTAGCCTTCCATGCCTAGAGCGGCCTCGGGCCGGAGGGGAGATTGGGCGATGACCGGGTTGGTTTGCGCGTTGCCCAGTAGGATGGCTTTGCTCGGTGTTTGGCCGGGCGGCGCGATGGGGAGTTCGGCTCCGGAGATTTCTTTGACGTAACGCTGCAGTTCTTCGGCGGCTCGCCGTTCTGCGGGCGTTGGGTCTGTAGGCAGGACGATCGAGTAGTCGCTCTTGCCGTTATCGGCCAGCACGAGGCGTTGCTGGTCGGCCAAGGTTGACAGCGTCAAAATCGATAGGAGCATTGCCGCGATCACAGTTTTTGCGATTCGGCGGACGGGGTTAGATTCCTGTCAATCGTACGCCGCAAGGGCCAGGCGGGAGCCTGGCGTTCCAAGCGGTTCTCTCTTAAGACGCTTCGTCCAGGTCTTGGTCGGTCTGCATGGTCGGCGCGGAGCGGCCTTTGACCACGTCCTCGTCGATCAACACCCGCTTGATCTCTGGATTGCTCGGCGCCTCGTACATCACGTTCATCATCGTCTCTTCCAAGATCGCTCGCAATGCCCGAGCGCCGGTGCCTCGCTTCAGCGCCTCTTGAGCGACCGCGCGCAGGGCCTCGTCGGTTACGACCAGCTCCACATTGTCCAGTTCGAAGAACTTCTGATACTGCTTGACCAGCGCGTTCTTCGGCTCGACCAGAATGCGAGAGAGCGCCTCTTCGTCGAGGGCGCTGAGGGTCGCCAACACGGGCAGACGGCCGATAAACTCGGGGATCAGGCCGAATTTGAGCAGATCCTCGGGCATGAGGCCGGTCAGCGCGCCCTGTTCGCCCTTCTTCTGCCGGTCGCTCTGTTTGGCGCGAAAGCCCATTGCCTGATCGGTCTGCCGCCGCTCGATGATGCGGTCCAAGCCTTCGAACGCTCCGCCGCAGATAAACAGGATGTTGCCGGTGTCGATCTGGATGAATTCTTGATGGGGATGCTTTCGCCCGCCTTGCGGGGGCACATTAGCCAGTGTGCCTTCCAGAATCTTCAGCAAGGCTTGCTGCACGCCCTCGCCCGACACGTCTCGGGTGATGGACGGGTTTTCCGACTTGCGCGAGATTTTGTCGATCTCGTCGATGTAGATGATGCCTCGTTCGGCAGTTTTCACGTCCATATCGGCCGCTTGCATCAGCTTCAGCAAGATATTCTCCACATCCTCGCCCACATATCCAGCTTCGGTCAGCGCGGTCGCGTCGGCGATGGCGAACGGCACGTTCAGAATCTTCGCCAAAGTTTGCGCCAAGAGCGTCTTGCCGCTGCCGGTCGGGCCGATCAGCATGATGTTGCTCTTTTGAAGCTCGACCTCGGCGCCTTTGCCGGCGCGAAGCCGCTTAAAGTGGTTATAGACGGCGACGGAAAGCACCCGCTTGGCATACTCCTGGCCGACGACATACTGACTAAGAATGCGATAAATCTCTTTCGGCTTCGGCACGGTCTCGACAAAGTTCGATCCGCCGTTGCCGTTCTTGGGGTCGGCGCGCAAGTAGTCGTTGCAAAAGTCGACGCAATCGACGCAGACGCCCCCGTAGAGGCCTACGATCAGCTTCTTGACTTGGTCGCGGGGTTTCCCGCACAATACGCATCGGTCGCCGTTCTTTTCCATCTTGGCCACTGGATGTTCCTCCTTTGTGGTCGCCGGGTATGTTTCGGCATCGGCGCGTTGCGAAGGGCAAGGAGCGCGGCTCCGACGCTGACGGCTTGCAAAGGTCCTATTTTATATTACGGGCGTTTGGGCGAAAAGATCACCGTTCGCCCGGAATCAGCACCTTGTCGATTATTCCATACTCCAGCGACTCGTTCGAGGACATGAAGTAGTCGCGCGCCGTATCCTGTTCGATCTTGCTCAAGGTGGCGCCGGTATGGTGGACGAGGATTCCGTTGAGCACGTCCTTGTAGCGCAAAACTTCCTTGGCCTGAATCTCGATATCGAGCGCGGTGCCTTGGAATCCGGCGTGCACTTGGTGGATCATGATTCGAGCGTTGGGCAGGGCGTAGCGCTTGCCTTTTGCGCCGCCCGTTAGCAGGATCGCGCCCATGCTGGCGGCCTGGCCGACGCAAATAGTCGCCACGTCCGGGGCGATCATCTGCATGGTGTCATAAATCGCCAGCCCGGCCGAGACGACGCCGCCCGGCGAGTTGATGTACATGTCGATGTCTTTGTCCTTGTCCTCTTTCTCTAAAAAGAGCAGCATGGCGATGACCAGATTGGCGATATGGTCGTCGATCGGTTCGCCAATGAAGATGATACGGTCCTTAAGAAGGCGGGAATAGATGTCGTAAGAGCGCTCGCCCCTCGACGTTTGCTCGACCACGATCGGAACGAGCGTGTTGCGTTCGTTAAGCCCCATCGCTTTGCGTACCTCCCTCAGTTTCGGCGATCTCGGCAGAATCGAGCAGGAATCGAGCGACCTTGCGCATCAAGATGTCGGACCGCACTCGCTTTCTGACCTCTGGTTCTCGCTTCAACTTCTTGATTTCGGCGTCTGCCAGCCCTTCGCGCTGTGCCAATATTTGAATTTCGGCATCTAATTCGGCCTCCGTTACCCCGATTTTCTCCTGACGGGCGATTTCGACCATCACGAAGGTGTTCTCCAATCGCCTTTGGGCATCGGTGCGGATTTCGGCTTCTAGTTGCGCCTGCTCCAGTCCGTTGGCGGCCAGATAGTCGGCGATCGTAAAACCGCGCTCTTGGAGGTCGCGCTCGAAGTTCTCCAACTGGGCTTTGGCTTCGTCGGCGATCAGCGTGCTGGGCAAGCTGACGGAAGCGTTGTTCCGCGCTTGCTGAATCAGTTCGTTTTCAACTCTTCGGGCTTCCATCCGCTCCTTCTCTCCCACGATGGCGGCGGCGACCTTGTCCTTAAGGGCCTCGACGCTTTCGGCGTTCAGCTTCTTGGCCATTTCTTCGTCGATCTCGGGCACGACGGGGGCGTAAAGTTCCTGGATTTCGATCTCGACCTCGGCCATCTTGCCGGCCAGCCCTTCGTGCTGAAACTCCTCGGGAAAATTGAGGGTGGCGGTCTTGGGCTCATTGGGCTTCAATCCAGAGATCGCCTGATCCATCTCGCCAAACGTGCTGCCGACGACGATCATGAAGCGCGCGGGTTTGGCATCTTCGCCTTCCTTGGGCGTTATCTGCACAACGGCCTGGTCGCCCGCCTGTGCGCCCCGATCGGAGACCGGATCGTGGGTGGTGAACTGGCGTTGAATGTCCTGAAGGCCGTGCTCAACCTCTTCGGCGCTGGCCGCTACCAGATTGCGCTGGGCTTTGAGCCCTTTGTACTCGCCCAATTCGACCCGCGGAGGCAAGGGTATGGTGGCGGTGAACTTGAAAGGCTCGTTCGCCTCGATCTTCTCGCCCACATCGAATCGGGGCATCTCGTACTCATCGATCCCGTGCTCTTTGATGGCTTGAGTGGTGGCGTCGATGATCAGCATTTGGGCGGCTTCTTGCTTCACCTCGGAGTCGCTGACGAACGGCTTGACCAAGTGGTCGGGCGCGGCGCCGGGCCGAAAACCGGGAATGCGGATGCGCTTGGCGACCTTTCGGAAGGAACGCTTGAAGGCTTCCGAGACGGTTTCCGGCTCGACTTCGATGTCGAATTTTATGGTGCAGGGATCGAGTTCTTCTTTGGTAACTTGCATCGATGCCTCTTGGGTTGGGATGTTTGCCGCGCTCTTGTCGGGCGGGCAGGGATTATACCTTCTGGTCGTTTGCCGGGCATCGATTCGTACTCAAAATTGTGCTACATTTCGAAAAAATCCCGTTCGGCAAACGAGCCGGTCAAAGTCCCAGGACAAAAAAACGCCCTTAGGGCTTTTGGGCTAGGAACTCGGGGCGGAGCTTTGGCGGCCTCTTTCAACATCTCGGCGACCGCCTCCACATTGATACAGCCGGATGCGGAGGTATAGGAAAAACGGCGGGTGTGGCGGCTTTGCCGTCGCGCGCCTCGCGGGGACGCTCGGCCTCCCGGAGTTCGGCGGCATTGCGACGCTCGCCGTCATAGTACCGCCGGCGTCCCCGCCGGCCCCTTCGAGCGCCAAGGATGCCAATAGCCCAAAGCCCCCCCAACAATCCCAGGAAGATTAACAGCATTCGTGGTATAACCCTCTATGATGAACTCGCTGACCGAGCGCGAGCGAGGAAACGTCTTCTTGGCCGCCCTCCAGGCGCTTCGCCCCCATCAATGGATCAAGAACGGCCTGCTCTTTGCAGGCGTGCTCTTTGCCGGCAAGTTCCGCGATCCCGAGGCGCTGCTGCAGGCGTCGCTCGCTTTTCTCGCCTTTTGCGCGGTCTCGGGCGGCGTCTATGTGTTCAACGACATCCTCGATTGGAAGCGCGACCGCGAGCATCCCGTCAAGCGCAATCGCCCAATCGCCTCGGGCCGTTTGCCTCTGCCCGGCGCCTGGGTCTTGCTATTGGTCGCATGGATCGGCGGCTTTCTTGGCCTGACCGCGCTCGATCCGTCGCTCCGACTTCTGGGCATTGGGGCGGCCTATGCGACCCTCACCGTCTCCTATTCGCTGGGGCTTAAGAACATTGCCGCTTTGGACGTTATCTTGATCGCGTTAGGGTTTGTGCTAAGGGCGGCGGCGGGCGCGGTCGCGGTCGATACGGCCATTTCGCCCTGGTTGATCGTCTGCACCTTCCTGCTCGCTCTCTTCTTGGGTTTTGGCAAGCGGCGGCACGAGCTGCTTCTGTTAGGCGAGGACGGCGCCAAGCATCGTCAATCGCTGGACGAGTACAACAAAGAGATGTTGGACCATCTGCTGACCATCACGGTGGCGGCAACTATCCAGTCGTATGCCATCTACACCATCCTATCGGATACGGCCAAGCATCACGACGGCCTCTGGTATACTTTGCCGTTCGTGGTGTATGGGCTTTTCCGCTATTTGCAGCTCATCCACCGGCAGGACGAAGGGGGCAGTCCCGAGCGGATCATCTTGGGGGATCGCAGGCTCGTTGTCTGTATCCTGCTGTGGACTCTGTCGGTCGTTGTGGTGATGTTCCGACAATAGAAATCGAATGGAAACGGAGCGATTGGCGGATCGAGCCCCCGGGCGAAGGCCGATGAATCTGTTGCGCAACCGGGCCGAGAGTCTCCCTCTTTCTGCGCGGCAGTTTGTCAAGTTCTGCATCGTCGGCGGTATGAACACGGCGCTGGACTGGACGCTGACCTACCTGCTCTTTTATCATTCCGGCTTCCCCCAGCTGGTCGTTCAACAGGTCGCGCATCTGCTGGGCAGCGTCAACCCGTCCGATGCGGCCCTCTTTGTCAGCAAGTGCATCGCCACCTCTGTCGCTGTCTGTAATTCGTTCTTCTGGAACCGTCGTTGGACTTTTCGCGTAACGGGAAGGGACGGCAGGCGCCGACAATTTATTAGGTTCGCCGCTGTCAACCTCACGGGTCTGGCGCTCAACTCGATTATCGCGACCACCGTCGTAGCCGTGCTGCGAGGCGCCTTAGGCTTTGAAGGGGATCCGCCGAAACTGGTCTTTATGTATGGGCTGGCCACGGCGACCGGCATCGTGCTGTTTTGGAACTTTTTGGCGAACCGCTACTGGACTTTTCGTGTTAAAGATAACGGAGGATAGCCCTTGGTCGCTCCCTTTATAGACGAAGTTAAAAGACTGCCCAAGCCGCAAATATGGATGGTCGGCGCCATCGCGCTCGCCATCGGCATGCTCATCTACTCGTACTACGTCATCATCGATCTCTACTACATCCCACGATGGGGGCATGAGGACGGTTACTACTCTCACGCCTATCTGGTGCCAATCTTGGCTGTCGCCATTCTGTGGATGCGTAGAGACCGGCTGAAAGAACTCGGCGCCGATATGACGATTTACAGCCTTTTTGCGGGCATCGTTGCGTTTGTGATCGCCTTTGCGCTGATCCACGCAAGGGAATACCAGTCTCTCGGCTCGCCCAACTACAAGCCGGAATTCTACGAGACCTATGGCGTGCCTTTGTTGCTGGCGGTCTGTACGGCGATGCTGACGCTGCTCTACGTGGAGAAGCCCAAACCGAACTACTGGGGTCTGGGCATACTGGCGCTGGCTGTGGCGGCCCGAGCGGTCGGGCATTGGGGCAACTCCTTCTGGACGCCCAGCATGGCTTTGCCTCTCTTCATCATTGGAGCCATGATGCTGCTTTATGGGTGGCAGATCACCAAGGTGCTGATGTTTCCGATCCTGTTCCTCTACTTCATGGTTCCGTTGCCGTCTTGGATTTTTGACGAGGTAACGCATCCGATCCAAGTCTGGTCGACAGACGCCTCGGTTACCATTCTCAAGTTCTTCTATTCGGTAACTCGCACGGGCGAGATCAAATTTCTAATGCCCAGCATGTACGAACTGGGCGTCGGGGTGGAGTGCAGCGGCTTTAAGATGACTATCTCGCTGCTCACCTTCATCTTCTTCTTTATGGTCTTTGTCGATCTGCCCGCATGGAAGAAGGCGATCATGGTAGCAGTCGTTTTGCCCATCGCGGTGCTGACCAATGCGCTTCGTATTTGTAGCGTGGCGGTCGCCGGGCATCACTTTGGCGCCGATGTCGGCAATACCGTGCACGACTGGAGCGGCTATCCGTTGCTGTTCGTCGCGTTCATGTTCATTTTTGCTTTGGCAAGGTGGTTAGGATGGAAAAGATAGAACGACCGGACGAGATCGAGGCCGAAGCCCCTGTAAACGGCGCTTTGGGCGAAGCAAAGGCCGAATGGGAGCAGGAGGGCGGCGCTCCTGAGGCTGAACCTATCGCAGAGCCAGTAACCTTGACAGGATCGACCGCGATGCAGAATCGCATGAAGCTGCCTATGGCGGTTCTCTTGGTTTTTGCCATCGGTATGGCGGTGGCAGTCAACGTGATCAAGCAGCCCGAGGGCGCCAAGGGCGAGCCGACCTTGCACAAACTCTCGCTCAACTTGGGCGACTGGGGCGGTCAGAAGTACGAGATGGACAAGGCTTCTTTGGACGAGTTGAAGCCGGACGAGTACGCGGCGATTCAGTATCGCGACAACGACGGCAACTCGGGCGATCTGACCATCATCGCCGGGTCGCACACGGGCGCCTTTCACAATCCCGAGGTCTGCTTTAGGGCGCAGCAGTGGGAGTTTACGGAGAACGCCGCCTCGTCTCTGGCCGTGCCGGGCATGGATCGCGAGATACCGATCAAGCGGGTCGGTCTCAATCACAGGATTACTGGACAGAAGGCGGTCGGCCTTTACTTCTACAAGACGCCTTATGGTCTTTTTGCCGATACGACGCCGGCCAGAATCTGGCTTTTCTTTGCGAGGGTATTAGGGGTTCAGCAAAAGTCCTACTTTGTCCGAGTGTTGGTGCTCTCCTCAGGCGGAAACAAGGAGAAGGACTTTGAAACGCTGGAGCAGTTTGCGATCGAGGTATTGGAATCAACCCGAGAAACCAATCCAGAACTGCTGAACTAAGCCGAGGCGCGTCGATCCAGCCGATTCCAGGCAAGGCGCTGGGCCTTTTCGGCCCTTCTGGGTCTGGCAAGACGGCCCTGCTTGCCCAAATGTACGCCAAGCACAAAGATGCCGGGGCGAGTCCGTCGTTGCTCTCACGGCAACCCAGAGCGTCCACCGTTCGCGCCTATCTTAAGCCCAAGGCCGATCCGCCTGCCAGGGCAATCTATTTGCTCGAACTGTTCGGGCTCTACAGCAAGGCCGACCGATCGATCGGCGAACTGAGCGAGGGCGAACTAGCTGCCCTGAAAGCCGCGTTTGCCTTGGCGCCCCGCTCCAAGCTCTATCTGCTCGATTGCTCGTTTGAACCGCTGGATTTTGAGCGTCGAAAGCGGCTCTGGTCGGAGATCGACGACTTGGCGCGCAAGGGCGCCGCGATCGTGGTTTCGTCTCGCGATCCATCGATAGCGGGACGCTGCGACGAGGTCGCGATCATTGCCGGCGGACGCTCCATCGCACAAAACGATCCGCGTCGGCTGTGCGAAGATGTCTCACCGACCGAGATCTTGATAGAAGCAGAGGATCCCGACGGCCTTGGCGACCTGCTGCCCAATTCCGAGATCGAGCTCGTCTGGGACGAGTCGGGCTATCGCGCGCGCGTTCGCCAGGGCGATGCGGAGGCCATGAGTCTGCTCAGGGACGGTTACGGAAACGTCCGAACCGTTGTCGTTCGCCAGCCGAACCTCGCCGAGGCGTGGCAAACCCTTGCGATTAAGGCAGGGGTCTATGGCGAGGAGCGGCGTCCTCGCCCGAAAAAGTAAGCGGGCTACTCGCCAGCGTCTAGATCGCCGCGAGTGAGGCGCCGAGCAAGCGTCTCCTGCGATATGGCCGAAAGGATGACGTGGCCGCTGTCTGCAAAGATCACGCACTTTGTTCGCCGCCCTTGCGTGGCGTCGATCAAGTTGCTGCCTTCCTTGCGAAACTGACGAATCAGCCGGCGCATAGGAGCCGATTCGCTACTGATCATAGCTACGATTTTTGATGTCTGAACGTAATTATAGAACCCGACGTTCAGGACGGGCGGCGGTTGACTTTGCATAGATCCAATCCCTCCTGTACGCCCTGATTATGGCAGATATCGGCCAGATTTGGCAACTTTTCTTGAGCAATGAGAGCGCCGTTATCTCGCGTATTCGAATCTGGGCTGCCACTCGCCTGCGCCATCCTTCAGCAGGTCGAACATGTGCCAGACGGAACAGTAAAAGTCTCCCGGGCCAAAGTAGTCTCTCGCGATGCGCCTTATCTGGCCTTCCTCCAGCCTGAAGGTCGAGAAGCCCGGCCAGTAATCGCCGTTTACTTCGAAGCCCATGTCCTTAGTGAAGCTTGATCCGGCGGCAGAGACCATCTTGAATCGCCATCCTCGGCTAAGGGCAAACTCCTTCTGTGCGTGCGGTTCGTCGGGCGAGACGACGACAAATCCGGCGCGGTTTTGAAAGTGGTCGGTGAGACCGTTTAACCCATCGGCCCAGAGCGTGCAGTAGGGGCAGTTGCGGCCCATATTGTGGACCACGATCAGGTCTTGCTTGTCTCCAAAGAGTTGGGAGAGTTTGACGCTGTTGCCGTCTTGGTCTTTCAAGTCGTAATCGAACGCCTCTTCAGGCCCTTGGCTTTTGAGGAGATCGACCATTTGCTTGCGGAGTTCGCGGATCTGCTCTTCGATTCTTTGGTACTCTTCCATGCTCTAAGTTTAGCGCATGGGGCGGGTTTTGAACTCAAAATTGTGCTACATTTGCAAAAAATCCCGTTCGGGCGGCGCGGCGCGTTTGCGGATTGGTTTCCACCATTGGTCGTCGGCAATCCGGCTGGGATCGTCGTATTAGTTTCCTTCGCGCCCGGCGCTTTAAGCCTCCATACCGAAGGGCGGGTGCGGAAGGTTAAGGGCGCTTCGGCTCGCGGGGACGCTCGCCCTCCCGGGCGGCACCGTTGTCTTCTGCCAGGCGGGAGCCTGGCGTTCCACGGGGTCAGGGCATGCTGCGCCGTTGGAAGGCCGCCCTCCCGGGCGGCACCGTTGTCTTCTGCCAGGCGGGAGCCTGGCGTTCCGGGGCGTCTCGCGCAAAGGGCGGGAAGATCGCCAAGAAGCGTTGCGTTCCGTTCGGCGCAGAATTCGTATTCTGAATTCGGGAATCTGTGTTATACTATCTGTCAGAAGCATACCGACCCAAAGGAGGGAAGCGCATCATGAAGCAGATTTTGATTCTCGCAGCGGCCGCTATGGTGGTTGCTGCCGGCGCGCAGCCGTCCAACGACGGCGTAGCCATCACGTCCAAGTATCCCGGCGCCCTGATTGCGGCGCAGTCCAACTACACCGGTTTTGGCGATAACTTTTCCGAACTCAACACGCTCTGGGGCTTCCGCACTCTCAGCACGCTCTACCTGGGCGTTGCGGGCAATTTGGAGGGCAACTTCAACAATCTCCATATCTATATCGACTCGATCCCCGGCGGCGGAAACCCGTTCTTTCTGAACCAGGGCTGTCTGAACTGTAGCGTGGTGGGCATGAGCGGCGTGGTGTGGGACAGCGGCTTTACGCCCGACTACGTGCTCTCGATCAGCCACGGCGGCGGCGTCTACTATGTGGACCTGATCGACATTACGACCGATACCTCTTGCTATCAGGGCGAAGGGTATACCGATAGTTTCAGCGGTCTGTTGTTCGGCGGCTCCGACTGCGCGACCAGCGGTCTGTTGGTGGCCTTTAACAACACCAACAGTATGGGTATTACCAGCGATTCGAACAATTTGGGCGATCCGTTCACGTGCAGCACAGGTTTCGACATCCAGATCCCCATCAGCGCGATTGCGGCGACCGGTCCGATCAAGGCGGCCGCGCTCATTACGGGCGGCGCCAATTTGGGCGATCTGTGCGGCAGCAACAGTCTGCCCCTTGGCACCTATGTGTCGAACCAGATGCTGCCAGCCATGAACTCGGGCAATCCGGGCTCGCATTACAACAATCTGGCGTGGTCGCACTGTCCCGACGCTTTGGGCGGCGCGAACGGCATCGAGTTCACTCAGGCTACGGGCGATCAGTGCGCCGACGTGGTTTGGCTGGGCGATGTGAACGGCGACTGGTGCGTGGACGATGCGGATCTGGCGATTGTTTTGGAGAACTTTGGCACGGACGATGAACAAGCAGACGTGAACGGCGACGGGATTGTGGACGATACCGATCTGGCGATCGTTCTCTCTTCGTTCGGCGTCGGTTGCTAATCGCGACTCGTAAACGCCGGGCGGATCGATCTCCATCCGCCCGGCCTAAGTTCACTATTAATCTCCGCAGGTTTCGCCGTACATCCACAGCACGAGGGCGAGATCGGCATCGTCCACAAAGCCGTCCTTGACCGCGTCGCCGTTGCTGCCCGGCGGCACGATCGCTCCGAAGTTCTCTAAGACGGTCTCTAAGTCCGTTCCGTCTACCCTGCCGTCGTTGTTCGCGTCGCCCCATCGCTGGCAGAGTTTGATGGTGATGGCGTCTGCGCCTGAAGTCCAATCCCAGACGGTCGTGCCGACGATGTAGACCCCGCCCCAGTCGTCTAAGAACAGATCTTCCAACGTGTCGACGTTGTCGGCCGGAGCATGCCAGCGATACTGCCATGTCAGCTGGTCCCCGGCGTTGAACTTGGCGACATAAACATCCTGGTTAAGCGACGAGCTGCGCTGGCTCCCGCCGTAGCCCACGTAGAGCGAGCCAAAGGCATCGACGCGCCCTCTTTGCGCGTTGCCCTCAAAATCGGGCATCGGGCGGTAGAAGAGAGGCTCGAGGGGCGCGCCGTCCAGCCGATAGCGCAACACATAGCAATCGTATAGATCGATGTCTGTCCAATGATCGGCGCCGCTAAAAGAGTAGACGATGCCGTTTGCGATCGTCAGCCCGATCGCCGAACCAAAGAATTGGGACTGGGGATAGAGTTCGTAGACGCGAACCCAGGCTAGTTCGCCATTTGGACGAATGCGCCCGGTCGCGGCCGCGAAGGAGACCTGGCCCCGGTCGTTGGCCCATGTGATGGTGCCGCCGGTGAAGATGAGGTCGCCGTCGATTGCGACGATTCCTAGCGCGTGATAATGTCGGCTGTACTCCGTCTGGGACGCCAATCGATTGAAGCCGACCAATGCGCCGTCTTCCGCGCGATAGGCCGCTACCCACATGTCGGACCAATAGCGCGTCCAATCGTTGGGGCGCGGCGCGTCGACGGCCACTGTACCCGTGGCATAGATCAGGTCGTTCTGCGGACTATAGGCGACGCGGCTGGCTCTGCTTCTCGTCCGATCGTGCGGCGGAGGCGGGCGGCGCATCCATTGCAGTTGGCCGTCTGAGTTCAACTTGTAGACCACGTAGTGGATGGCGGCGTCCCACGCCTCGGACATTCCGGCAACATAGGCGTTGCCGCTGTCATCGACCGCCAAGTCGTACGACTCGTCCAAATTGAAGCCGGGCGTCTCGAAACGATGCCTCCAGAGAAGGCGGCCGTCCCGATCCATCTTCACCGTGTCGATCGCTTGTCGCTCTGGCTGAGGATGAGCGGCGCCCGTAACAAAGACATTGCCCGACGAGTCGACGGCGAGGGCGCTTGGGCCGCCCAACGCTTCCCCCGAATTGCGAGCGATCGATCGAAGCCAGACCCGCCGACCGTCTGGCGCGTATTTGATAATGGTCCACCGCAGGCGATTCTCAGAGTCCGGGTCGCCGCCCATGACGATCAGATGGCCCGACGGGTCCCATTTCGATTCTTTGACCGTATTATTCCGCACGCCCTGGTACACGTCCATCCACTGGACCCAGGGTTGGGCGACAGCCAAGGTTGCGGTACAGATAAAGGCGCTCAGAACGAATTTCGCTCTCATGTTCATTGTAATAACTCCCGCACTTGCGGGTCGGGCTTTTAAGCCCGACCCGTGTCTGCCATTAAGGACATTGGTGCCCAAACGCTGCCAAAACGATCGCTAAGTCGGTATCGTCGACCGTTCCATCGTTGTTCAAGTCGGTCTCGGGGCATCCGCCTTGCTGGCCGAAGCAGCCCAAGACATAGGCCAGATCCGCGTCGTCCACAATGCCGTCGTGGTTGATGTCGGCCCGTGGCCAGCACCAACGCATCGCCAGAAAGTGGTTTTGCGAGCCAATCTGCAATCTTCCCGCCGTCCAGACGTAGGAAGGGTCGGAAGAGTCGTAGACCATGGCAAATGGCCTTTCAGCATCGCCAGGCGCGTCTCGTTCGAAGTTCCTTTCGAATCGGACGTCGAGGCAGGGACTGAACTTAGCCAGTTTGAAGTCCGAGTCAGAGCCGCTCGGCCTTTTGGCGGGCGCGACCACAAAGACATTGCCGTGCACGTCCAAGATCGCTCGCGCGACCGTCTCATTGACCACGTTTATCGAAAGCAGGTCCACATCTGCGTTGTCGGCAATGGGCGAGACGGTGCGGTCGTCGCACGCCGAATAGGTCGCGGTATACTTTGCCGCCACCATTCGCTGGGTCTCTCCGGTGGAGCCGACCATGCCGATGCCGGCGGCATAAACGACCGAATGTTGGGCGTCAAGCAGGATAGCCGTCGGATAGGCCGCGGTGGTCTCACTTGGGTGGAAAATCGACTTCCAGCACCGATTGCCCTCGGGGTCGTACTTGATCACCCCAAAGTCGCCGGGAAGCGATTGTGTTTCGCTCGCGGCGCCGGCCACATAGGCGTTGCCCGCTTGATCCATGACGATGGCGTTCGCCACGTCGTCGGACGAGGTCACATGGCTCCAAACAGCCTGGTAGGCTACGGCACCGTCGAGTTTGTCTATTCTAACGGTCAAGAAGTCCTTGTGATTCGGGGAACCGCCGCCTGATTGAAGGACATAGCCTGCGGCGCCGACGTGATCGGCGCCATCCAGGGCGATCGCGTGGAGCTGGTCTTCGCCATTGGCGCTGCCGGAGAAGAAGCGAATGCCTTCGAGATGGTTTCCACCAGGCTCCCACTGGTCAGAGGGCTCTCCGTCAGAGTTATTCAATCTGGCAACAGCGGCGTCGAGATTCCCGTCCTTGACGAGCTTTCCAGCAACGAACACTCGCCTGTCTGGGTCTAGAATGATGGCTCTCGCCTGTTCCTGTCCGTTGCCGTTGTGAATCAGGGTTGTCCACGCCGCGGTGTAGCTTTCTTGCGTGGCGTGCTTGGCATACTTTCTGACGGCAAAGTCCCAATCGCCGGAACCCGTCTGCACCGTTCCGCAGACGTAGACGTTCTGGGAACTGTCGACCGCGACTCCAAAGCCCTCGTCGTCGCCGTCGAACGAGCCGTTCCACTGGTCGGACCAGAGCAAGACGCCGCTTCGGTCGTACTTGACGACATGGATGTCCAGCCCGTTTGGGCCGGAAACGACTCCCGCAAGATAGGCGTTTCCGAGCGGGTCTTTTGCCATTGACCGCACGAAAGCTGTGGATGCGCCCGACGTATTCCGCTTGTCGATCTTCTCCAGACTGAAATTCAAAGGCAGGCAGTTCTCTTGGCCCGGCGCGGTGGGCGGTTGGGAAAGGAAGGCGATCAATAACAGCAAGGTCAAGGTCAGTCTCCCGTTACGGTAGAGAGAGAGAGGGGGAGAGAGAGCCGAATCGATGGCGCTGCATAGTCTGAACATACTATTCCTCCTAGTGCCTCTCTGAAAGTACGGCGCGATGTCCGTCTGATTAAGAATATATCACAACTTCTGACGACACGGATAGAAATGCGGGACGGCGCTGGGGATCCCGGCGTCCGTTTTGCCGTCCGGTGTATAATCTCGGCTCGGAGGGTTTATCCAACATGAAGAGCGTCGTCAGCACCGACCAAGCCCCTGCCGCCATCGGCCCCTATTCTCAAGCCATTCGGACGGGCGATCTGTTGTTCGTTTCGGGGCAGATTCCGATCGATCCGGCGACTGGCAGCATTGTCGACGGCGGCATCGAGGAGCAGACCCATCGGGTAATGCAGAACTTGAAGGCGATCTTGGGGGCGGCGGGCGCATCGCTGAATCAGGTGGTCAAGACGACGATCTATTTGACCGATCTGGGCGATTTTGCGACGGTGAACGGGATTTATGCCGACTACTTTCAGCAGCCTTTTCCCGCTCGCGCTACGGTGCAGGTTTCGGCGCTGCCCAAGAGCGTGGGCGTAGAGATCGACGCGATCGCTGCTTTATGACGGATCTGCCCATTTATATTGCGGGAAAGAAGGTCGTCGATGGCGAGCGCTTTTCGATCCTAAACCCGTATACGGGCGAAGCGATCGCGTCCGCCATCAAAGGGGATAAGTCTCACATCGACAGGGCGGCTGAAGACGCGAAGCTGAACGCGCCCGCCTTCAAACGAGCGGATTGGTTGCGCGCGGCCTCCGCGCTCATCGGCTATCACAGCGAAGAGTTAGCGCGGATTCTGTCGTCAGAGGTCGGAAAGACCATTCGCGAAGCGCGAATAGAGGTCGATCGCGCCGCACGCATTTTTGCCCTTGCAATCGGCGAGACCGAGCGGCTATCGGGCGAACAGGCGCCCTTTGGCGCACAGCCCAACGGCCAGCATCGATTTGGTTTTTTTGTTCGTCGTCCGGTCGGCATTGTTGGAGCCATCACGCCCTTTAATGTGCCCTTGGCCTTGGCGGCGCACAAGATCGCGCCGGCATTGGGGGCGGGTAACGCGGTTATCTTGAAGCCTGCCGAGCAGGCGCCGGTCGCCGCTGTGCGGCTGATCGAGATTCTTTACGAAGCGGGCTTCCCTCCCGAATCGTTGAGCGTGATAACGGGCTTCGGGCCTGATGCGGGCTTGCCCTTGATTCAACACGAGCGGGTCGGCTTCATTTCATTCACAGGAAGCCGCGAGGTCGGACGTCAGATACCCGGCTGGGCAGGGCCTAAGAAGGTAACGCTGGAATTAGGGGGCAACTGTCCTCTCATCGTGGCGCCCTCGGCTGATGTCAATGCGGCGGCAGAGGCTGCGTGCCGAGGCGGGTTTGCTCAAGCAGGCCAACTCTGCATCTCGGTGCAACGAGCCATCGTCCACGAATCGCACTATCAGAAGTTCGTCGTCTCGCTCTCCCATAAGGCCGAATCGCTCAAGTTGGGCGATCCGTTAGACGAATCGACCGATATGGGCCCGATGATCGACTCTGAGGCGTTAGACCGAGTTGGCGCCTGGATAGCAGATCAGGTCGGAGCCAAAATCATGACGGGCGGCGAAGCGGCGCCCCCGTTCTATCGCCCAACAGTGCTGACCGACGTGCCGCGAGACGCCAAAATGAGCTGTAGCGAACTGTTCGGACCTGCGGTGATCGTCTACCCTTACCAGACGGCGGACGAGGCGATTGAACTGGCCAACGGCACGCCTTACGGCCTTCAGGCGGGCGTCTTTACGCAGGACCTGAACGAGGCCTTTGACTTTGCCAACCGGCTTGAGTTTGGCGGGGTGATGATCAACGAAGCGCCGACATTCCGAAGCGACTTGATGCCATACGGCGGCACCAAGGAAAGCGGTTTGGGTCGAGAGGGCGTGCGATTTGCGATGCAGGAGATGACGGAGACGAAGGTGGTCGGATTTAAGAACGTTGAGCTTTAGGAGAGACTGAATGGCGGCTATTTTTGGCGCGACATGGTGGTTCGGGGAACAGGCTGTCAAGGCGTGCTGGGAGGCGTGGGCAAGAGGTTCGAACGACAAGGCGGGATTGATGGACGCTGTGGAGGCGGGCGCGGTCGTTACCGAGATGGATCCCGAGGTTCGATCGGTAGGCGCGGGCGGCTATCCTAATCGTTCGGGCGAGATCGAGTTAGACGCTGCCATTATGGAGGGGGAGACGATGCGTTGCGGGGCAGTGTGCAGCGTGCGTCGGTTTGCGCCTGTCATCACGCTGGCGCGGCGCGTGATGGAGCAGACGCCGCACTTGATGCTGTCGGCGGAGGGCGCGGAGCGCTTTGCTCTGCAACAGGGCTTTGAGCCTCGGCAGTTGCACAGCGCGGCATCGTTGCAAGCCTGGTACGAGTGGCGGGAGAGGCAGACCGAAATGAAGGAAGCGTCGTTGGAGGGGCACGACACGATCGGTGTCTTGGGCTGGAGCGAGGGTCGGTCGGTGGCGGCCTGCACCACTAGCGGGATGGCGTGGAAGATGGCCGGTCGCGTGGGCGATTCTCCCATTGTCGGCGCGGGTCTCTATGCGGACGATGAAGTGGGCTGCGCGGTGGGTACTGGCGTGGGCGAGGAGATTTGGCGGTATTTGCTCTCTTTTCGGGCGATGGAGGCGATGCGAGCGGGCTCGAGCGCGAAGGAAGCGTGCGAAGAGGCGATCCGGTTTATACAGAGCAAGGGGCTGCCCGGGCACGAGCGGCAGGTGGCCTTGATCGCGATTCGGAAGGACGGCGATTATGGCGGGGCGACCAATCACGAGAAGTTCACGGCTTGGTTTTGCAAGGACGGCCAGACCAGCGAGACGACTTTTGAGCCTGTGAAGCCTTAGGGAGTGTATAATTTGGGCAGTCTAAGCGAGAGGTGACAACGATGTCAGACTTCATGCCGCTCCGCCGTATCGATCACATTCGTTTCATCGTGGGCAACGCCAAGCAGGCCGCCTACTTTTACCATAGTTTGTTCGGTTTCGACATGGACGCCTATTCGGGTCTAGAGACGGGCAATCGAGAAGAGGCGGGCTATGTTTTGAGGCAGCAGAACGTGCGTTTTGTGATGACCTCGCCCTACATGAGCGATCATCCTCATGGGAAGTTTTTGAACAAGCACGGGGACGCTGTCAAGGATGTTGCGTTCGAGGTGGACGACGTGGAGAAGGCCTATCGGGAAGCCACCAAACGGGGCGCGGTGAGCATCGCAGAACCTCATGAGATGCGGGACGACGAGGGCGTCGTAAGGCTGGCGACCATTGGTACGTATGGCGATTGCGTGCACACTTTTATCAATCGCGACGAGTATCGCGGCGTTTTCTTGCCTGGTTTTCGGAAGGAGCATGTGCCTGGCGAACCGGTGGGCATCAGCGACGTGGATCATGTGGTGGGGAACGTCGAATTGGGCAAGATGGACGTTTGGGTGCGGTTTTACAACGAGGTTTTGGGCTTTGAAAACTTGCTTCACTTTACGGACAAGGACATCAGCACGGAGTATTCGGCTTTGATGTCGAAGGTGGTGCAGGGCGGCGGCGGCAAGATCAAGCTGCCTATCAACGAGCCGGCCGAGGGGCGGCGCAAGTCGCAGATCGAGGAGTATTTGGTTTACAACACCGGGCCTGGCGTTCAGCACATTGCGCTAGAGACGAGCGACGTGATCCATACGGTGCGCTGCCTGCGGCAGAAGGGTTTGATGTTTACCTACGTCCCTGAGGCGTATTATGAGGCGCTGCCCGACCGCGTGGGGCAGATCGACGAGGATTTGCGCACGGTTGGCGAGCTGGGGATCTTGGTGGATCGGGACGAAGAGGGCTATCTGCTCCAGATTTTTACCAAGACCGTTCAGGACAAGCCGACGCTGTTTTACGAGGTGATTCAGCGCAAGGGCTCTCGCGGTTTTGGCAAGGGCAATTTTAAGGCGCTGTTCGAGGCGATCGAGCGCGAGCAGGCGGCGCGCGGGAATCTGTAGATTAAGATCGAGCGCGGCGTAACCGCGTTCTTTCTCATCTGGTTTGGCCAGCTGATATCCGGCCTTGGGTCGGGGCTGACCTCTTTTGCCCTATCTTTCTGGGTGTTCGATCAGACCCTTCGCGCTACGGAGATGGGGCTGATCGCGATGTCGGCTTCGATTCCCAGCGTGGTGTTGGCGCCGGTGATGGGGGCGCTGGCCGACCGGATCGACCGGCGGCGGGCTTTGATCTTCGTCGATTCGCTGGCTGCTTTGGCCATTGCGGTCATGGTTTGGCTGGCGGTTACGGACCAGATGAAGATTTGGCACATTTATCCATTGGTCGCGCTGGTGGGCGCGTGCGGCAACTTCCATTGGCCGGCCATGAGCGCGCTGACGACCGAACTGCTGCCCAAATCGATGCTGAGTCGCGCGGCCGCACTGACCAGCATTAACGAAGCGACGAGCGTCATTCTGAGCCCGATCTTGGCGGCGCTGCTCTATACCCGGTCGCACATTAGCGTAATTCTGTGGATCGATGCGCTGACATTTGCGCTCGCTGCGGTTTGCGCTCTACTGGCTTGGACGCCCAAGCGGGAACCGATAGCTGGGCCTAAAGAGGGGTTTTTGCAGAACATGAGCCACGGTTTTCGGTTCATTTGGGAGCGGCCGGCGATGATGCGGGTGCTGCTGTTCTTTATGCTGACCAACTTTGCGGCGGCGGTGCTGATGGTGGTCTATCCGGCCATGGTGATGACGTATCACAGCAAGGAGGCGGTCGGGACGATCCATGCGGTCGGCGGATTGGGGATGTTGGCAGGCGGCATGGCCGTGGCGGCTCGGGGCGTTCGGGCAAACCGGGCGTGGGGCATGAGGGCGGGCGGCATCGTCGCGGGAGCGGCTCTGCTATTTGCGTTGTTGCCGCCTCATTTTGCCATTCATGCGATGGTACTGTTAGGGGTGATGCTGCCGATGCCGTACATGTATGCGTGCAGCCAGTCGCTGTGGCAGACCAAGACGCCGGTGGAACTTCAGGGGCGTGTGTTTTCGGTTCGTCGGATGGCCGGTCAGGCGTTGGCGCCATTGGCCTACTTTTTGAGCGGGGGGTTGAACGACCGCGTGTTCGAGCCTGCAATGCGCAAGGGCGGGGCGTTGGTTCCGTACTTTGGCGGATGGATGGGGGTTGGGCCTGGGTCGGGCGCTCGGTTGCTGATCGCGCTGATCGGGGTTGCGATGGCTGGGATTGCGGTGTTGATTCTAGGCCGGGCTTTGAATGTGGAGAGCGAGGTTGCGGATGCGAGTTAGGGGGACTCTTTGTGAGCCGTTATCCAGACTTCTCGCGCCGCGCCGGCATTGAGCGCGGCGATGCCCATGCCGACGAAGAGGTCGGGCCACATGGAGAGCCAGAAGGTCGTAGCGATGCCTGCCGCGATGATGGCGATGTTGGCGATGGCGTCGTTGCGAGCGGAAAGGAAGGCGACCTTGGCCAAGCTGCCGCCTTTGCGGAATCGGGCGAGCAGGATCGCGCAATAGGCGTTGACGGTCAGCGCGGCGGCGCCGGTTATTGTGAGCGTTGAGGCGTGGGGCGGGGTTTTTGTGAGCAACTTGAGCACGATAGAGATCAGCGCCCAGACGCTGGGGACGAGCAGGACGCCAGCCAGAACTTTGCCAAGTTTAGCCCGGGCTGTTAGGGACCATCCGAGGCCGACGACGACTAAGGCGTTGACGCTGGCGTCCTCTAGGAAGTCGATGCTATCGGCCAGGAGGGAGACGGAATCGATGGCGCAGGCGATGCCGAACTCGACGACGAAGAAGGCGAGGTTGAGCATAGCGACGGTCGCGGCGACTCGCTTGAGGGACATGTTTGGGGATACTATGGCATAGGGGGAGAATCGGATTGGCAGGCTCCAACGCCGTTTTTGGGCGAGCGGGAACCCCCCGCCGGTTGGCGGCGTCGGGGCCAGGCGAGAGCCTGGCGTTCCGTTCCTCAGCCTGGAGATGGGGCGTTTCGGGGTCGAGGATTTGCTGGACGAGGGCCTCGATCGCGCCGCGGTCGGCGTCCGAGGCGCGGGATTTCTTGGGCTGGTACAATCAACGTATGCCTCGCTCAAATGCCGTTTCCGTCGCCAAACATACTGGCGAGTTGACCCCAACGTCCCATAAGGTCATCATAGCCGACTCCCGATGGATGACCGAGGTGCCGGACGAGTCGGTCCATCTCGTCGTCACGTCTCCGCCCTATTGGCAACTCAAGGATTACGGCCATGAAGACCAGATCGGGTTCGACGACACCTACGAGGACTATGTCAATAATCTAAACCTTGTCTGGGACGAGTGTCGGCGCGTCCTTCATCCGGGGTGTCGGCTTTGCGTGAACATCGGCGACCAGTTTGCCCGATCCGTGTATTACGGCCGGTACAAGGTCATACCCATTCGAACAGAGATCATCAAGTTCTGCGAGTCAATAGGGTTCGATTTCATGGGCTCGATCGTTTGGCGCAAAGTGACCACCACAAATACGACTGGGGGCGCGGTCATCATGGGTTCTTATCCCTATCCGCGCAATGGGATTCTGAAAATTGACTATGAGCATATCCTGCTGTTCAAAAAACTCGGCGAAGCTCCCAAGCCGACATTAGACCAAAAGCACGCATCAAAGCTCGCCGATGAAGAGTGGAACATCTACTTCTCAGGGCATTGGAACTTCCCAGGCGAACGCCAGGACAGGCACCTCGCAATGTTTCCCGAAGAACTTCCTCGCCGTTTGATCAAGATGTTCACGTTTATCGGAGAGACAGTTCTCGATCCATTCTTGGGTAGCGGGACGACCTCGCGCGCGGCCTACAATTTAGGGCGAAACTCGATTGGGTACGAAGTCAACCCAGAGTTCCTTCCGGTCATTCGTAGCAAGATATGTGGAAGAGACAACAACCTCTTCGAGGCCGCCTCCGAAATTGAGGTTTGCGAGCGTCGGGCTCATCCGGACAACCGGAAGGAGCGGCTCGCCGCGTTCCCGTACGTCTTTCAGGATTTTGTCAGGGTCGAAAAGCAGGTAGATCCTAGGACCCTCGACTTTGGGTCGAAAATCAGCGCCGATAGCAGGGGCGCCCGCGTCCGGTGAAGAAGCTCACGATCAGCAACCAGGAGATCGCGCGCCTGGTTGCCGGAGTGCCTGCTGACTTTCCAAAATACACAACGCAGTTGATCAATTTGGCGAATCAGAACGCTGGCGGCACGCGCCCAAAGGTGGTCGGCCAACTCTCCGACATGATCCAAGAATTCACCGGCAAGAGCCTTGCAGAGTGGCGAGACTTTTACCTTGAAAAGAAGCCTGTCGCGATGAAAGCGGCTGCCGACAAAATCTGGGCGATGATCCAGAATCTGAAGGTGGCGATAGAAAGGATCGACCGGAAGATGGTAGATGATTGGGTGTATGACCTAGTGATCGTCAAAACGTTTGTGGGGCTTCGTTTCCAGGAATCGATTTTGGCAAAGATCGCCAGCGAGGAGAATACGACCTATCGATTGGCGATGCCCGAAGAAGAGGCGCAGGGAATAGACGGATTCATCGGCGAGACGCCCGTTTCAATCAAGCCAGCGACGTATCGAACCAAAAACATGTTGCCCGAAGCGATCGATGTCCAGATGATTTTCTATGACAAGCAGAAGGATGGGCTTCGGATCGAATGGGAACCGTGGCAATGACTCCAATCCTTGTATAGATCGGGCTGTCTTGGCGTCCGTGGGCAGACCCATCGCTCGCGCCCTCTCCTTCCAGGCGACCGGCAGGCGCGGAGTCCCCAACCTACGGCACAGTCGTCACGCTCGCCACAGGCGACCAGTTGCCCGCCGGGTCGTCGCCGTCCAGGTACCGCATCCGGTACCGACGCACCTCCGGCTGGCCCGCGACCAGCGGCGCCCGCCCGTCCAAATAGGGAGAGAACCGATCCGTCCCCAGCGGCGTCCACTCCGTTTCCGAGCCCCGCTGACCCTCCATCAAAACCCCGTCCGAGCTCGACTTCACCCAGTTCTGCCGCACCTCGCTGTTCGGCTGCGCCACCGCCTCGAAGGTCGGATCGCCCAGCGGCGGCGGCCCGATCGGGCTCCCGATGGGCCCCTCGCTCAACAGCCGCTTCCACTCGGTCAAATCCTGCGAGTGCGTGCGGATCTGGTCCGTCCGATTGATGATTCAGAAAGTGGTCGCGATAGCCGTTCACGGCGGTCAAATCCCCCGCGACGATGCCCGCCTGCCCCACGCACACGTTCAACTTCAGCGCGAAGTTCTGCAGCCAAGTCAGCCGTTCGGTTTCGCGCACAGGCAACAAGATGGTATTCGTTCCTCCCCCGCGCGGTCTCGCCGCGGTGCGATGCCCAGGGAGCCTCGCGCGGGTCGACAGGATTCTACCTGTTCGCAATTTGGCGCGAACCGGCGGCCGCGCCCCCCTTCGGAACGCCCGGCTCCCGCCTAGCCCGATCTTTCGGCTCGCGGGGACGCTCGCCCTCCCGAAGCGATTCGCAAGCCTGCAAGCGGCCTCTCGCGATAATGTAGCACAATTTTGAGTACGAATCAGCCCCTGTGCGGGCAATAGACGGCCTGTGCAGGAGGCATAAGTACTCCTCAGCCTGGAGATGCGGCGTTTCGGCCCGCTTTTGGAGCGCCGCCCTTCCTTTGCCAGGCGGAAGCCTGGCGTTCCGTTTGCTGATTCCTCCACGCTTGCGGGCGCGGAGGGATCGTGGGATCGTGAGAGGCGGCGTTTAAGCCTGGAGGTACGGCGGATGCTCGGGCTGGGTTCATTGCTATTCTAGCCGATCAGTTTTCGGTGTTGCGATTAGTTTCTCCTGCCGCCCTCGGTTCTGCATTCCATAGCGATCGCACGAAGAAGTCCATCAGGCGGCGGCGGCCGTAGGGGGTGCCGTAGGTGCCGTGGCCGATGCCGGGCATGACCAGGAGTTCGAAGTCCTTATCGGCACGGATCAGGGCGTTGACGACCTGCATGGTGGAGGCCGGATCGACGTTGTTGTCCAGCTCGCCGACCATGAGGAGCAGTTTGCCTTGGAGTTTGGGCGCCAGGGTTACGTTGGATTGCTGGTCGTAGTGCTCGCCCAATGGGTAGCCCATCCATTGTTCGTTCCACCAGACTTTGTCCATGCGGTTGTCGTGGCAGCCGCAATCGGCGACGGCCGCTTTGTAGAAGTCGCCGTGCAGCAGCATTCCGCCCAGCGCGTTTTGTCCTCCGGCCGATCCGCCGTAGATGCCGACGCGGTTCAGGTCGATGCTGGGGTACTGCTGGGCGGCGGCGCGGAGCCATGCGATGCGGTCGGGAAATCCGGCGTCGGCCAGGTTTTTGAAGCAGACGTCGTGGAAGGCTTTGGAGCGGTTGGAGGTGCCCATGCCGTCGGCCTGCACGACGATGAAGCCGAGCTCGGCCAACGATTGGCGCATGTCGTTAATGGCAAAGTTTTTGCGCACGTGCGAACCTTGCGGTCCGGCGTAGACGTTCTCTATGACGGGATATTTTTTGGTAGGGTCGTGGTTCATGGGGAAGAAGAGGATGCCGTAGATGTCGGTTTGGCCGTCGCGGCCTTTGGCGACGAATCGGACGGGCGGCTTCCAGCCTTCGGCGATGAGTTCGGAGGCGTCTGCGCGTTCGATCTCCATGACGAGCGAGCCGTCGCTGGCGCGGCGCAGTTCGGTTACAGGGGGCAGATCGACTCGGGAGTAGACATCGAGCATCCATTGGCCGTTTGGAGAGTAGCTGACCGTGTGCGTGCCGTCGCCTTGGGTTAGGATGGTCAGGTTGGAGCCGTCAAAGTCGACCCGGCAGTAGTGAACGTGGTAGGGGTCTTGTGCGGGGTGGATGCCGCCCGCTCGAAACCAGATTTGGCGCTTTTCGGCATCGACGCGATCGACGCCGCGCACAACCCATTGGCCTTGGGTGATGGGGTTTTTCAGTTCGCCGGTCTTCATGTCGAACAGGTAGAGGTGGTTCCATCCGCTGCGCTCGCTCATCCAGACGATCTCTTCGGTGTCCCAAAGAAAGTGGCGGACGATCTTGTTGGTGTAGTCGATAAAGGTGTCGGTCTTTTCTTCGATGATCAGTTTGGATTGGCCGGTCTGCGCGTCTACGCGGACTACGCGCATCAGTTGGTGTCCGCGCTGGTTGTAGACGAGGATGAAGGATCGGGAGTCGGGCGCCCATTCCACTCTTCGGCTGGGCCAAGGGTTAGGGAAGAGCGAATCGTCGATTTCGATCAGTTCGCCGTCGCGCCATAGGACGGGTTTGGGATGGTCGAGGCGGTCGCCGGGTTTTTCATAGTCGAAAGTGCGGAGTTTGGGTTGGACTTGGTCGCGGGGGGAGGATTCGACGATGTGGATTTTGCGCTTTTCGCCCGGGGCGGTGCGAAAGAATACGGCGGATGCGGAGTTTGGAGACCAGAAGACGCCGCCTTCGTAGTAGCTGCTTTCGGAGCCATTGGTGGTAATGGGCGTTTCGTTGTCGCCGCGATTTAGGATGGCGTTGTGGTCGCGGAATGCGATTCGTTTGGAGCCGTCGGGGGATCGTCCTGCCCCGCCGCCCCCGCCCCCGCCTCTTGGGGCAGCTCTTGCAGGCGTTGAGCCATCGATGAGGGCGATTCTCGGTTCTGTGTCGGCTTGGAAGATGGCGAGGTAGTCGCCGTTGGGCTTTGCGATGGCCCATACATGGCCGGCATAGGTGTGCTGTCTGAAGGAATCGCCCGGGGCGATCTTGCTATAGGCGATGGCGGCTCCGGACTGTTCTAGCCAGAAAAGTTGGATTTCGAACGAGGCGGCGTTGACGAAGGTGACGAAGGTTTCTTCGCCGGTGCTGGCCGATGCTCTGGGCGCGGCGTCGGGATGCATAGGGGTCAGGCGGTCGCCGCCGCCTTCGACTTTGGTCAGCGAGTAGTCGGCGAGGTCGCAGCGCAGAGTTTCGGCTCCGACAGTCAGATCAACGGTCTTTAGGTCAGGCGCAAAGTCGATCTTCTCGATTGGGAGGCGTTTGGGATCGATCTCTTTTTGGAGGCGATCGGAAAGCGCTTTTGCGACGCGCTCGTGGTCAAACGCGGGCGCTTTGGTCGCCTTGGCGGCATCGACGAGGATGAACTGCTTTTCGCCGCCGGGCAGATTGAGCAGGTACCAAAAGCGGTCGCCGATCCAGTTGGCGCGCACGTCCGATCGGTAGACTTTGTTGGCAAACCGTCGCTGGAGGCTGTTGGCGCGGTCGTAGTCTTCTTTTGTGCCTTGAGCAAAGGCGGAGGCGCACAGAACGAGGCAAGATAGGGCTGCAGCTTTCATCATGCCGCTCTATTTCGGCGCGCGAGGCAGGAGTCCGCCTTAGTTTTGCCAAAGATATAGGGTGATGAAAGCGCTCTCGACTTTGACATTGGCATTGGGATTGATGATGGCGCAGGGTCAGAGCCTGCGAGCGGATCGGTCGGCGACCGTGGATTTGGCCAATGGGGCTGAGCGCGTAATCGCGCTGAACGTCTCTCCAGGCCATGTCTACTCGGTTACGGCGGCTGCGGTCGATCCGATGACGCTTGGCGGCGGGCACAAGTTGGGGTTTATCGCCTCGCCCAGCGTGTTCAACGTCGATCCGGCCGGGTTTGTGGCGCCCAGCGCGGCGGTGGTGGCTCAGTTGCTGGATTCCAAGGGCAACGAGGTCGTCAAGAAAGCGCTTTGGTGGGGCGATCCGTCGATCAGCGCGCCTTTTGCGCCGACGGGGGCGACTTATGCATTGCGATTGTTGGGGGTCGAGACGAAGGGGGCTCGGTTCAATGTTCGGCTCTCGCGATTGACGGCGACGCCCGAGGATTTGTATCGATTTGAGCATGAGCCGAACGACGATTGGCGGTCTGCAAATCCGATGCGCTTAGGATTAACGGTGTACGGTTCGAGCGACGATATCGAGTATCTGTACAACGTCGAAGAGGGCAAGACGGGTTGGGATTGGTTCAAGTTTGATTTTGACGGACCGGAGAAATTGGCCTACTTTGAGGTCGATCTGTTAGATCGGGATGTCATTTGCACGCTGAAGCTGTATCGGGCGAACGGGCAGGGCGAGATCGAGGAGTATCGTGAGGGCGCCGATCCGACCGAGATCAGGCACGACGACCAAGGGGACAACCTGCTGGCGTTCAAGTTTATTACTCGGGTCTTGAAGCCGGGCAGTTATCGGTTGGCGGTCCGGTCGAACCATCCCTCTTATGAGCTTCGCACCGCGTTGTACGATCCGCCGCCCTACACGGGCCAGGACCTGCCGGAGGCAGGGCGAAAGTCGGTGCGGCTGGCGGTGCGCTATCTGATGGACGGCGGGGACAGTTTTTTTCACAACACGCCTCGAAAGGGCGGGATACGGGTTCGTGCCGAGAATCAGACGGACGAGACGGAGCGATGTTTGACGTGCCATCCGGGGCATTTTACGACTTTCGCGACGCTCAGCGCCATTCAGCAGGGTTATCGCCCGGAGAATCGCCCGCAGTTTAAGTGGATGATGGACAAGGTGTACAACTCGATGGCGCCGTTCTACGGCCATCCGGACGCCTATTGGACGCGATTCGACTTAGCGCCGACGAACGGGGTCAGTCGCGTGGGGCACATGATTGCGCTGTACGAGCGTTATCTGAGCGGCCGCAGAACGGATGCGCCGACCAAAGCGGCCGGTTTTCCTGCGCTTGTGTACGACGCTCGGGATCGGTTGCCTCAGGATGGGCACGACGGCAACAAGAACAAGAACTTCGAGTTTGACGGCAATCGGCCCATATCGGACTTTCGGGTGGCGATGGACAGCTGGGTATCGATGACCGAGGCTTATCGACGCACGGGCGATCGAAAGTGGCAGGAGCGCGCTCAACATTTGGCGAGTTTGATCCGAACCGGGCGGCTGAAGGACACCGAAGATTATGTCGAGCAAGCCAAGTGGGCGATCTATCTTTCCGATCCTTCGCACGGATATGTAGATCATAAGAGCGGCATCTGGGACGACTTGATTCGAGAGAATCTGAAAGTCATTTTATCGAGGCGTCAAAGCGACGGCGGCTGGTTGACTGCGGAGTATCTGTCGAACGAACATTACACGGACGCGCCGAGGCAGGCCGCCAAGGTAAAGCCGGACGATCCGTCGCTGACTTTTATGACGGCTGAGGCGATCTATGTAATCGCCGCAGCGAAGAAGCATTTGGGCGAGATCAAACAGCCGGGCGATGTGTTGGACGATGCGAGCATTCGAGCGGCGGTCGAGCGGATTATCCAGCAGATGAATCGGTATGGGGCCTGGTTGGACCAGAAGGGCGAATTGTTCTTTACGCCCTATTTGGAGACGAAATGGGCGGTTGTGATGCTCAGTTATCTTTTTCCCGAGACTTTGGCGCGGGTTGAGACGCCCCGCGCTCCGAAAGAGACGATGGCGCTGATCGATTGGTTGGACGGGTTATGGGGGCCTCAAGCGGATCCTGTTTTGGGCAGCGTGAGTCGGTCGATCGGGCATTTGAATCCTTACGTCCGGCGGAAGGCGATCGAGGCGGTTGGCAAGATGTTTTGCGATGCGCCGGACGCAGAGCCTGCCAAGCGATTCGTGAGGCCGTTGGTTCAGGCGCTTTCGGACAACGACAAGGCGACCTCATTGGCGGCTGCATGGTCGCTTAGGCAGTTAGCGAACATAGGCGTCGGATTGCCGGAGATTGAGGCCGCGCTGAGTTCGAAGAGCGCCGTGGAAAGGCGAGGGGCGGCCAGGGTCTTTCAGCGGTTTTTCTATCGCCTGACGGATCAGAAAGAGATTGCGGAGCAGTTTTGTAAACTGGCGGACGATCCCGATCCGATGGTGCAGATTGCGGCGCTGCAAACGTTGTGGCGATGGTGGTATCGAACGAGCGATGTTGCGCTGAAGCGAAACATGCAGCAGGCGATCGTCCGGGCATCCAGTCGATCTGAGCCGTTGGTGAGGCTGAACGTTGCGCAGGCCGTGCACAACATTCTGGACGAGAATACGGTGCAGTTTCACGACAACTGGCTGCGCGTAATAGCCCGGCAAGAGGACAAGGAGATCGCTCGACAAGCGCGATTGACGAATGTGGAGCGGACGTTAGCATTGGATTTGGCTTCGGGGCTTGGCGCGAACGATGCTTCGGCGCACGAGACCTTGACTATGGCTTTTACTTATCACTTTTTGCGCGGCGGTGTGGGCAACGATTACGACTTTTTGACATTTTACGATCCGGAGGCGGCCAGGACGCTGGCGGAGGCGCTGTTGCCGTTGCTCGATTCTCCCAGCGCGACGGCTCGGTATGGAGCGACCCGCGCAGCCATGGCGGTGCGAACGGCTAAAAGCGACCGATTGGTAGCGAAGCTATTAGAGCGGTTGAGGGATAGCGATGCGAATGTGAGAAGTTCGGCGCTGGCGTCGCTGCAACACGGGGCTTTTCCGACCGACTACACCAACGACCGAGCGGCCACTGGAGCGCAGAATTGACGATCGAGGGCGTCAGCCTTCATCCGTTGAAGCCTTATGCGGACGAGCGGGGCTTTTTGATGGAACTTTTGCGAAGCGACGATCCGCATTTTCAAAAGTTTGGCCAGGCCTATATATCGCTCAACTATCCGGGCGTGATTCGGGCGTGGCACTGGCACGATCGGCAGACGGACTATTGGGTGGTTGCAAGCGGCATGGTGAAGGCGGCGATGTACGATCGTCGAGAGGGATCGCCCACGTTTGGAAAGGTTCAAGAGGCGTTTTTGGGAGAGAACAACCGGTCGCTGTTGGTCATCCCGCCCGGAGTGGCGCATGGGTACAAGACTATTGGGGATAAGCCGTCTCTGCTCATCAATTTTCCGACCGAAGTTTACAATCGCGATCAGCCGGACGAACTGCGGCTGCCGTACGATTCGCCGGAGATACCGTACGATTGGTCGATCAGGATGGGATAAAGGAGGCAGAGATGCGGTTAGTCGCGTTTATGTTGGTTTTGGGCGTTTGGGTCGGCTTTGCGGACGACATCTCGCTTTTTGGAAGCGGGAACAGGGGTATGGGCGGCGCTGGGTTGGCGATCATTCGCGATCCCTCCTCGCAACAGTTTGTCAATCCGGCGGCGGCGGCTTACAATCGGTCGTTTCGGTTGGGCGCCGGCAATTTTGATCTGCAGGCGGAAGGGGCGGGATTTAGGCGCCTTTTGGACGAGATCACGATCAAGCGGGGATCGCCGGTCGATTTATCGCAAATGGGACGGGTCTCGAGGCTTTTTGCGTCAGAGGATTCGCGAATCTTCTTGACGGGCGATTTGGGCCTAACGGTGAGCGGCGTAACGGTGAGCGCGGGAGTCGTCGGCGAGGTGAGGTTTTTGCCCAATGCCGACCTTAGGGCTTGGGCGGCACAAAGCGGCAATCCGGCGGACTTGGGCAATGCGACCTTCCCCAATCCGCGAGGCGATTCGATCGCGCTGACGGCTGTCAGCCTGCCCGACGTAACCGCCGGTATCGCCATGCCAGCAGGATCAGGAAACATGGCGCTGGGCGCTCGAGTGCGGGCGATGCGGGTCTTCTATGCGCATTACATTGCAACAACGGCTGATCTGCAGGCGGGTAGCGGCGGAACGCTTGCGCCGGAGATGGGCGGCAATCGGTTTTTGGAGAAAAGCACGACCTCGGTCGATTTTGGCGCGCTGTTCCATCCCAATGGGGACGATAGCATCGCCTATGCGATCGTTGTGGAAAATCTCATCGAGCCGGATGCGAACTTTGCGGCGACGGATACTCAGGGTCAAGCGATCAATGTGTTTCCGTTCAAGCGCTCGGTGCATTTGGGATCGGCGATGCGATTGCCGACCGGCGCATGGTTGGCCGCCGATCTGATCGATGTCGGCAACGAGACCCAGCGACAAGAGCTGAGGCTGGGCGTGGAGCAGCCGTTCGGGTTTGGGCTTTATGGGCGCGCGGGCTACGCTTCCAAGACGGGATGGACGGTGGGCTTGGGCGCATTCGGGTTTAACCTTGCCTTTGCCAAGAAGCTTCCTTTTCAGGTATCGCGCTCGTTGAGGTTTTAGTCGCCTGCCGCTTCGAGCGCCTGTATGACGGCCAGGCCGTTGTTGCCGTCTGCGATGGGCGATCGGCCTTCTCGGATGCTACCGATGAAGTCTTGAATCTCTAACTTGAGCGGTTCGCCCGAGCCTTTGAAAAGCATTTCGGCGCCTTGATCGTTCTGCGTCAGGCTTCGCTCGAAGAACTTCTTGTGGAGCGTTACGGTCTGCTCGAGTTCGTCGTAGACGATGATGCCCTTGTCGCCGATCAGCGTGCTGCGTCGGCGGCGCTCGGGCCAGAGCCAAGAACAGTGCAAGTGGGACTGAGCGCCGTTTTCGAACGCCATGTGGAGATAGCAGTCATCCTCGATTTCAGGCTGGACGATCTTGTCGCCGACAAAGGTCGTTTCGGTTACTTTGGACCCGATTAGATGCAGGGCGACCGCCACGTCGTGCACGCCGATGCTCCAAAGCACGTTTTCGACGTCTCGGATTCGGCCTAGGTTCAGCCGTTCTTGGTGGAGCGCCCAGAGTTTTCCAATGCGGCCTTCGCGGACGTATTGGGCGATTTTTTGGACGGCGGGCTGATAGAGCAGCAGATGGCCGACGGCCAGGACGCGATTTGCGGCTTGAGCGGCCTCGACGATCGCTCCGGCCTCCTTGCTGGAGAGCGCCATCGGCTTTTCGACCAGGACGTGTTTGCCTGCCGAGATTGCGTCGATGGCGATAGCGGCATGGCTTTCGGGCGGGGTGGCGATCACGACGCCGTCGATTCCGTCGTTCAGCATGGCTCTATAATCTTCGTGGACGGGGGCGTCGAACAGCGATTGGATCGCGATGCGCCGTTCCATGGAGGCATCGGCCACGCCGCCTAAGGCGTCCAACTCGTGCAAAGTGCGAACGATGTTCTGTCCCCACTGGCCGGCGCCTATCACTCCAATCTTCATAGTAGCGCGATCCTTTCTCGATTTTCTGTAACTTGACGGGTCGCGTTGCGGGTGTCCAGCACGGCGCGGGATTGCCGAACTAAATCTGTCCAATTAATGTAACTGTGGTCGGTGGCGATGATCGCGAGGTCGTAGGTTTCCAGCGCTTCCAGCGGTCGGGAGCGATGCTCGACGCCATCGACCTCGATGCAGGGCACGTAGTCGTCGTGATAATCGACACGGGCGCCGTCTTTCAGCATCAGGCGAAAGACCTCATAGGCGGGCGATTCGCGCCAATCGCCCAAGTCGCGCTTGTAGGCCATGCCGACGACTAGAACTCTAGCTTTGGACGGGGCGACTCCGAGCCGATTGAGGACTCTTTGAGCTTTGTCTCTTACGAACTCTGGCATCTTGCGATTGATCTCTCCGGCCAGGGCGATAAAGTGGGTGTTGAAATTGAACTCTTTGGCCTTCCATTCTAAGTAGTGCGGATCGATAGGAATGCAATGGCCGCCAACGCCCGGACCGGGGTAGAAGGGCATGATGCCGAACGGTTTGGTGAAGGCGGCGTCCAGCACTTCCCAGACATTGAGGTTCATGCGGTCGCAGAGCAGGGCCAGTTCGTTGACCAGCGCAATGTTGACCGCACGGAAGGTGTTTTCGAAGACCTTGACCATTTCTGCGGCGCGGGCGCTGGAGACGGGGGCAATCTTTTCAATCGTCTGGCGATAGAATGAGACGGCGACTTCCAAAGAGTTCGGTCCGGCGCCGCCGACCACTTTGCTGGTGTTTTTGGTGCTGTAGCGCTTGTTGCCCGGGTCGACGCGCTCGGGGGAGTGGGCCAGGTAGAAATCAGCGTCGGTCTTTAGTCCGCCGCGCTCTAAGATGGGCTTCATCACCTCTTCGGTGGTGCCCGGATAGGTGGTCGATTCGAGGCTGATCAGTTGATGGGGCTGAAGGCGTTTGGCTATCTCTTGAGTTACGTTTCGCACGTATTGCAGGTCGGGCGCCAGGTTGTGGGTGAGCGGCGTTGGCACAGCGATTACGATCACATCCAACTCTTCCGCATCATCGAAAGTGGTCTGCGCGCGAATGCGGCCCTCGGAGGTCAGGGCTCGCAGCTCGCGATCGTCCACATCGGGGATATAGTTGTCGCCACGGTTTACCGCGTCGCATCGTTCTTGGCTCATCTCGATGCCCAATACGCTGTAGCCGACTTTGGCTTTTTCGACGGCGAAGGGCAGGCCGACATAGCCCAATCCAACCACGCCCACTTTGGCGGATTTGTCTTCTATTTTTTGCAGCAGTGTTTCTTTGGTTCTCATAAAAACTATCGAAAGGCGTTGAACAGGCCGGACGCCCATACGATGCCGACGCCTTGAAGCGTGGCCATCACGGTACCAAAATCGATCGCGTTGGTCTCTCTGATGACGATCACATCGCCGTCGCGAACGGGCATGTTGTGCTCGAGATGGCCTTGTAGAGCTAGGTCGAGCCGTACTTTTTCGGTTTCCAGGGTGTCGTTTCTCAATCGCATGACGCGCACGTCGGAGAGTTTGGCGCGTCGCTCGGGGCCTCCTGCCAGGCCCAGCGCGTCAGTTATGCGGAACGGCCTTCCGTCTGGGATGAGAAAACTGCCAGGGCTTTTGACATGGCCCAAAACGGCGATGCGCGATCGGTTCATGGGTATGACGAGCACGTCGTTGTTCTGAAGCGTCATGTTGGCGCCCGGCTGGCCCTCGATGAGGGCGCGATAGGCGTCGGTGGGGATCGTATCGCCCGAACGATAGATGACGGTTCGAGTGAGCGCGGCGTCGTTGGTGTATCCGCCGGCCGTAGTGATCGCCTCGACAATGCCCGAGCCAACGTCCAAGTCATAATCTTTGGGAGCGTTGACCTGGCCGGTAACGTAGACGCGGATGGTCTCTTTGAGCTGTACGCTGACGTTGTCGCCGGGTTCTAGGGAGAGGTTGGCCGAGTTTTCGCCGCGAAGGAGAATGGCGACCAGATCGACCTTCTGAGGCGCTTGGTTTTTACGGATTAAGAGCGTTTCTGCACGGGCCGCGGGGATTTTGAGCCCGCCTGCTTGTGCGATGGCTTCGGAGATGCGCCAGCCCGGCTGGAACTTGTAGTTGCCGGGCGTGTTCACCTCGCCGTTAACGAAGACGGGCAATGGGCGTCCTTCGAGTATAGAAACGTAGACATCGGGGTTGCGGAGTCGCTTTGAGAGCGCTTCGCGGAGTTGTTCGGTCAGTTCGGCGATGGTCAGGCCTTTGGCCATTAACTCGCCTGCGCCAGGGAACACGACCTTGCCGTCGGCCGGTATCTGGAATTCGCCGCTGAACTGCTCGTGGCGAAGAACCGTAACGCGAATCTTGTCTTCGACATCCAGACGATAGGGGGTCAGTTGCGTCCAGCCGACCGTCCAGAGGAGGCCGATTGCCAGTGCGATCGATCTCATGTTCTTGCCTCGTTTCGCGATGGATGTACGAGCGCAACTCCCAAGAGCCTTGGATGGAGCCAGCGCGCCAGATCGAGCGCCGGGTCGGAGACTTCGCGTCCGACCGTTGCCAGCAAGATGATTCGGTCAGCCGCCATCAATCGCTCGGTGCTGTCTGGGTCGGTCAGCGAGATGGAGGAACGAACGACCAGACCATTGATCGGCGCTATCTCGGTCGATGTGGAGAGGCTTCCGTTCAGGCCGTTGGCGCCTTCTTGCACGGCGCGGGCGATCTCTTCGGTGGCGGAGGTCGGTTCCAGGGGAGCAACCAGCGCATAATGCCAGGATTGGCCGCCGCCTAAGGCTGCAAAGGCATGGAAAATGGGTTGGACTGCGGTCTGGTCTCGCGAGCCGTTGATCTCCATAATCACTGGAACTCCTAAGAGACGCTCTGCAGACCAACGATCGACGATTCGTCGGTCGTTCGATTCCATCAAATAGGCGGCCATTATTCCGAGCATGAGGCCGACGAGCAGCGCAAGGGCGAGAGATAGCACAGGCCGCGGGTAGATCTGAGTGTCGGGGATTGCCGCTTGCTCGACGGGCACCAGATTCACGCGCCCGGTCATCTTTTGCACTCGGGTTTGCTCGAACAGGGCGACCTTTTGAGCCCAGACTTGCTGCGCGGCCTCTTGCTGTCTCAGCAGCGCTCGATAGTCGCGCAGGGCGGTCGGCGCCGCTCCTAACTGCGCCGTAACTTGGCTGAGCGATTCGTTGAGTCGGCTCAACAGGCCTTGGTGCGTATCGACTTCGACTTTGGCTTGTAGGTACCGCTCTAGCTGGGCTTTGCGAATGGCGTTCGGCGCGACCGATTCCGCGGTAACGGCAAACCTGCCATCGACCGTGCGTTTGATAAAGTCGTCAATCTGCCGTTGGGCGCCTGCGATTTCGGCGTCAATGGCTTTGATCTCTGGCGCATCGGGTTGAAAGTCCTCCAGCATTCCGGCTCGCTTGGCCATGAGAGCGGCCATATTGGTGGAGAGCCCCTGAATCTCTGGAGGGATGCCCATCGACATGCCGGTAACTTCGTTTTCGGGCTGTTTGGCGATTTGGGCTTCTAGCGCGGCTTGCTCTCGAAGAAAGCCTCGAAGTTTGGCGTTGATGTCGATGGACTGATTGACGATGTTGGCGTGGCGATCGATGAGGGATTGGATCCATTCCTCCGGCGCCGCGGCGCCCGGTTGGGTCGAGTTCACTTTGGCCAAGAAGTCAGCCAGGTCTCGGTCGACAGCTTCGAGTTCGCGCTGCTTGTCGTCCATCTCTTTTTTGTATCGATTGATAAAGAGGTCGGGGTTTGCTTCTTGCAGTTCGCGAGTGCGCTTTAGGTAAGAATCGGTAACGGCGTTGGCCAGATCGGCAGCGATCTTGGGGTCGTTGTCCTGTGCTCGAAAGTCGACGATGTCGGAGCCTTTGACGCGCACGGGGCTAAAGCGCTTTGAGAACTTCTTGAGGGGCTCATCGGGCGCGAACTGCTTGCGAACCGGCTCCAATACGCTGGGCGTAACCATCACGACCAGCTCGGTATCGACCGACGTATCGACGCCGACGCCCAAGATGGAGCCGACGTTCGTTTGCGGCGTTCCAGCGGGCTTTTCGACCAGTAGGCGAGTAAACGATTCGTAAACGGGCGGAATTCGGGAGAGCGCCAGCAGAGTCAGCCCCATGCAAAGCAGAGCCGCGCCCAGAATCAACGGCCAGCGACGGCGCAAGAGACGTCCAAGGAGCGGTAGACCGATCTGCATTGTCAAGTTAGTCCTGTTCGGAACATCGAATTATACCTATACGCCCGGCTGGAGGGGACTTTCGTCCTGATTTGCTTTTCGCCAGGAACCCCATGTGCGTAACGGCGTATCTATTGGTGTAGAGTCTCGGTCAGACATGGCCGAAAATGGTTTAGTCGATGCCCGCTTGCGCGTTACGGTTTCGAATCGTCATATTACGATTGAGTTATGGACGAAAGAAGAAGAACGGTCTCGCTTGCCGAGCCTATCGCTGGGGAAGACGTCTCGATGAACGGCCATGATGCCGAGCATCCGGTCGACGATTCGGCTCTTACCTACGAGCAGACGATTCAAAACTCCAGACGGGCCGCGTATCAGATGGCCAAGCTTCCCGCTGCCGTTCGACAGACTGCGCTATTGCACATGGCCGAAGTGCTGCTGGAGAACGAAGAACTGATCCTTGAGGCTAATCGCGACGACGCGCAGGCAGCCGTTCAATCGGGCTATACCGAGACCGAGCTTTCCGCGACCGAACTCGATTCGACCCTGTTGCGCCAGATCGCAAGAGGGGTTAGAGAGATAGCCGCTTCATCGGATCCTCTGGGCGAAGTGATCGGCGGCTGGACGGCTCCGAACGGCGCTAAGATTGTGAAGACAAGGGCGCCGATTGGCACAATCGGCGTGTTGTTTCAGGAGCGGCCTCACGTGGCAGTTACGGCGGCGGCGCTTTGTCTTAAGTCCGGCAACTCTGTTGTGATGGCGGGTTGTGGCCATTCGTTCACTACCAGTCTTGCGTTGAGCCGGATCATGCGGCAGGCCGCCGAGACGTGCGGCATCCCCTCCCACGCCATTCAGTTTATCGAAGATTCGTCGCCGGAGACCGCGCGCGCGCTCACTCGGGCGTTTGGCCTGATCGACGCGATCATTCCTCAAGGCGACGAGGCTTGGGTGCTCGACATTATCGAAAACAGCTTGGTGCCGGTGATTGCCACCGTCGGGTCGCGCTGCCACCTCTATGTGCACGAGGATGCGAATCTGGACGTAGCCTCTCGATTGCTGGCTATGTCGGCGTTCAGTGAGCCGGGCGCCTCGAACGGCGTTTGCAGACTGCTCTTGCATCGCAAGATCGCAAAGACGTTTGCCGAAGAGTACTTAACCGCGATGGCCGAACAGGGGCTGACCTTTCGGGCGTGCCCTGAGAGCGCTAAACTGCTTCCTATGGCAGAGGAACTGACCATTGTTTCCGAGCTGAGCGGCGATCCGATGGGTCTGGACGTGGTTATTGTCAAGGACATCGACCAGGCTATTCAAATGATTAATCAGAGCGGCGGTCGGAGCGCAGAGGCGATCGTTGCCGAGAGCGCAAAGGCGATCGACCGGTTTTCTAACGAAGTAGACGCCGCCTGCATTTGCGTCAACGCCTCTACTCGGCTTTCGAACGGTTACGACTTTGGTTTCGGCGTGGATGCGGGCGTCAGCACGCAGAAGCTTCATGCGCGCGGCCCGTTGTCGCCTTTGGACCTCACCACGCACAAGTACATCGTCTATGGCGATGGCTGTATGCTGGAATGAGACTTGGCATACTCGGAGGCAGCTTCGACCCGCCCCATTTTGGCCATTTGCGCATGGCTCAAGAAGCCGCCGATCAGTTCGAATTGAATAGGGTTCTCTTTATTCCGTGCCTGCAGTCTCCGTTCAAAGGCGAAGAAGCAAAACATACGGCCCAACATCGACTGGCCATGATCCGATTGGCGACGGAGGACAATCCCTGTTTTCAGGTTGACGAACGCGAGCTGAATCGTCCGGCTCCTTCGTACACGATCGATACGCTCGAATCGCTACGCGAGGAACATCCAGAGGCGAAACTCTATCTAATCGTTGGAGCCGACTCCTACTTGGGATTGGACAAATGGCATCGGGCAGAGGAGATTCGAACGCTAGCATCGGTGGTCGTTGCGCCGCGGGCAGGTCCGGCGCTCGAGTTAAGCTCGGGGGATTTGCTTTTAGACGCTCCTGCGCTTGCCATATCCTCATCGCAGATCCGCCTGAAGTTGGGCCAATATCTGAGCGTTCGCTACTTGATGCCCGATCGAGTGATAGAATATATCGAACAGGAGGGACTATATCGCACTTAGCGCAAAAATGCATGGAAACCGAAACAAAGCTTAAGCTGGCGCTGGAGGCCGCAGACGAGGCCAAGGCGATCGATGTCGCGTCGATCGATCTGAAGGGGAAAACGACGATTACCGACCACTTTGTAATCTGTACCGGGACGTCCGATGTGCACGTTCGTTCGGTCGCCGAGAAGATTCAAGAGAAATTGAAGGCCAGCGGCGAGCGGGCGTTGCGCGTCGAAGGCTTCGAATCGGCGGTCTGGGTGCTGTTAGATTTTGGCGATGTGGTGGTGCACGTGATGCGCGAGGAGCCGCGCAAGCGATACGACATTGAGACGTTTTGGGCCAACGCGCCCAGCATCGAAAACGCGCGATCGAGATGAACGACGAGTTGACCGTGGCGCGGGCTGAAGCCGACAAGCTGATTTCTCAGGCGAACGTGCTGCGTCTGCGCGGCCAGATCGCTGCGGCGTTGGACCTCTGCGAGCAGGCGGTTAAGGTCGATCCTGAGTGCGCGGCGGCTTGGGAGATGTTGGGGGATATGCGCCAAGAGGCGGGTCGGATGGAAGAAGCGAAGAGCGCCTATGAGAAGGCGACCGCGATCGAGCCGGGCCGGGTGTCTGCGGAACGGAAGTTCGCGGAATGCACGCTCGCTCTGGCAAACCTAAAGATGCAGCAAGACGAATGGAAGCGCATGGTCGAGGGCGGCGAGAAGATCTACATGCCCAAGCGCAACCAAGGGATTGCCCTATTGCTGAGCGCGCTGATGCCGGGATTGGGGCAGATTTATAACGGAGAGTTTGTCAAAGCGGGCGCGCTGATGGGGCTTACGATGATCGGCTGGATCGTGATTTTTGCTTCGCCGGATGGCGGGCACGTGGTGCAGAACATGCTGAAGCTCTTTTTTGCGCCTCCGGGCAGCGTTTCTGGTGTGGGCATGAGCCCCTTGATCGTCTCGACGCTCTTGTCGGTGATCGCGCTCTATTTTTATGGGTTGTTGGACGCGGTCTATCGCGCGGGCGCTCACAATCGGGCTTTAGAGAAGGGCGTGTAAAAAAAAAGGGGTCCGTCTTGGACCCCTTCTTAGAGGGAGGTTGGGTTAAACAAGGCTGTGCGGTCTGTCGCTGCGACCGTCGGCGTGCTTTTGGCCTCGCCGCACGAGCGCAGTCTTGGCTAAAGTATACGACTGCCTTGAGCGAATCCCTGCCTGTTACTTCTACCGGTTTCCGTCGTCGCGGTCGCCGTGCCATAATTTAGCCAGGCTAAACAATGAAGACGATGCCCTTTAGTCCGACGCAGATTAGGCGGCAGTTCCCCTTCTTTCGCGAGGGCGGGCGCGACTTAGCCTATCTGGACAGCGCGGCGACCGCTCAGAAGCCGGACGCCGTGTTAGACGCGATGCGGGACTTCTATGCCAACGACTATGCCAACGTGCATCGGGGGGCGTATGGCTTGGCAGCACGGGCGACAGAGCGGTTCGAGAGTGCTCGCACGAAGGTCGCACAATTCTTAGGAGCCCAGCCGAACGAGATCGTCTTTACCAAGGGCACGACCGAAGCGGTCAATCTTGTTGCGAACTCTTGGGGGGAGCAGAACATAAAGTCGGGCGACGAGATCGTCGTCTCAGAGATGGAGCACCATGCGAACATCTTGCCCTGGCAAAGGCTGGCCGAACGAAAGGGAGCCAGGCTGACCGTATGGCCGATCGAGGACGACGGCGCGCTCAATCCGAAACGATTGAAAGATTTGTTAACGGACAGAACGCGGCTCATTGCCGTTACCCATGTCTCTAATGTATTGGGCACGATCAACCCGATTCGGGAGATTTGCTCGATCGGGCATGGCGCACATGCTGCGGTATTTGTGGACGGGGCGCAGGCCGTGCCGAAAATGGCGGTCGACGTTGGGGAATTGGGTTGCGATTTTTATGCTTTCTCAGGGCACAAGTTGTACGGTCCGACGGGCGTTGGAGCGCTCTTTGTAAAGAGACCCATACTTGAATCGATGTCTCCGTGGCAAGTGGGCGGGGGCACCATCTTCGACGTATCTTGGGACAAGACGATCTATTGCGATCCGCCGTATTTGTTCGAGGCTGGAACGCCGCCCATAGCAGAGGCGGTCGGATTGGGCGCGGCTATCGATTATTTGAACGAGATCGGCATGGCGGCGATCGAAGAGACGGAGCGCGAAACGACGGAGTACGCGCTGGGCGCATTGCGGCAGATTGCCGGTTTGACGCTTTTTGGCCCGGATCGGCGGGCAGGCGTTTTCGCGTTCACGCTTGGCGATGTGCATCCGCACGACATCGCGACGATTTTGGACGGTTGCGGCGTTGCCATTCGCGCCGGGCATCATTGCGCGCATCCGCTGGCCAAACGGTTGGGCGCTCCTTCGACAGCGCGCGCTTCCATCGGCGTTTATACGGATCGCGATCACATCGATGCGCTGATCAAAGGGCTGCAGCGCGTTCGCGAGGTTTTCAAGCTTGCCTGACGAGCTCTTTCAAGACGTTATTCTAAGACATTATCGACAGCCGAGCGGTCGAGGAAGACTGAGAGAGCCGACGCACACCGCCTCGCAATTCAATCCTCTTTGCGGCGACGAGATCACGATCGATTTGCGGCTGATGGACGGTTCGATCGAGGACATTCGGTTCGAATCGGAAGGATGTTCGATCTGTCAGGCATCGGCTTCGATCATGGTCGAACGGGTCAAGGGTCAAACGGTCGAAGTCGCTGAAGGCTTGATCGCTTTGACGAAGAAGTTGGTGATCGGCGATGCGGAAGCCGAGGGGGATCTGAGCGCGCTAGGGGCTTTGCGAAAGCATCCCGGACGTCAAAAGTGCGGCTTAATGGCGTGGGAGGCTTTGGAGGCAGCGCTTCAGGGCGCCCCAAACGTCGAGGCGCCCTAATTGAGAGTTAGTCGATTTCGCCGCGCGGAGGCATCGGCCGGTCGTCCGGCAGGGTCTCCGTCGCTTCGGTCTTCAAGGTCGTCGCGTTCAATCGATGGATCTTGTTGCCGCGCAGGATGTACAGGTTGTTGCCGCTGACGGCCATTTGGGCTGGTCCGCCGCCCATCTGTCCCATCATCGGTTGGGGCGCCATTGGCGCATTGAAGCCGGGTCCGCCGGGGCCGCGACCGGGCAGTCCGGGTTGGCCGGGCTGGGGTCCGGGGCCGCCCGGCTGCAGTCCGCCGGGTCGAGGCTGAAAGCCTCCAGGCGGCTGCTCCAATGTCGGAGCCGAGTCGTTAGGCGTCTCTTGCGCGTTTAGGTAGCCGACAGAGGCAAACGCCGTTAGCGCCAAAAAGGCCACCGCGGTCGCCGCCCATATCGTTGCTCGTTTCATCATCTTGTTTTCTCCCTGGTGCCGAATTTCTGCCCGCTCTTGGCGAACAGATAGTCGATTGACGACAGCGATGCCGAAAAGTTCGCCAGTTTTCCGATCCTGTTAGAATTGAGGGCGAACTTTTCGCTCGAATCGCCGTCTTAAAGGATAGGTGATGATTGGTGGAGGCTGTGCAGAAACTAGAGCTCTTTGGCAGCGGCGCTGAGACGAACGACGTCGAGGCGGCCCTGGTTGCGCGCTGCCGCCGGCAAGATTCTGCCGCGTACGATCTGATCGTGCGGGAATACAGCGACCGCGTTTACAACTATGTGAGGCGGATGGTCAACCATCCGCAGGACGCCGAGGATTTGGCGCAAGAGACCTTTGTGAGGGCCTTGACCAGCATATCCCGGTTTGACGGTCGCAGCCGGATCAGCACTTGGCTCTTTCGGATCGCGACCAATCTTTGCATCGATTATCATCGAGCAAAGAAGCGAAAGCCGGACGCCGCGCCGCTCGTTTGGGAAGAGGATGAGCGCGAGCACGAATATGCGGACGAAAAGCCCGGTCCGGTCGAACAGTTGTTGGAGCGCGAGATGGCCGATCTGGTCGATTGCGCGATCCAATCGTTGTCGCCGAAGTTGAGAACGACCCTGCTGTTGGTGGATGTGGAAGGATTGAGTTATGAAGAGGTCGCAACAGCGACTAGGACGCCCGTCGGCACGGTCAAGAGCCGGCTTTTTATGGCGCGGAACGCGGTGAAGAAGCAATTGGAAGGCTATCGAGGAGTTTGAGATGACGAATTGCAAGCGCGAGAAATGGGTTTGGTCGGTCGTGGACGGTCAGTTGAGCGAGCGCGAGGAGCGCGAGTTCTTGGGCCATGCCGAGGAGTGCGAAGTCTGCCGTTTTGCGCTCGATGCCGCCTACAGGACCCGCGACGCCTTGCGATCTAGCCATCGGTATGCCGCACCGACCGACTTTGGCGCCAAGACGCTGGAGCGCATCTCTCATCAACTGGCTCGCAAACCATCGATTTGGCAACGGACGACGGCGCTTTTTAGAAGGCCGACCATCGCGCTCAGCTCGGTCGCCGCGTTCGCGCTAGTGGCCTACTTAGGCGCGCGACCCTTCTTGTCGATCCCTGAAGACGGCGGCCCCAGCCAGCAGGCCGCTCAGAGCTATGCCGAGCAGTGCCTGACCGCCCACGAGCAGTTAGGCATCGAGACGGCATTCGATCCGACCGTATCCTACATCGTAACATCGGGGTATACCAGCCAGCAATGAAGTCGATCATGGCTTTGCTCAGTCTCTTGTTGACGTTCTCTCTCGCTTTCGGCCAGGACGCCGAGGGGAGGGAGATTCTTCGTCGCGCGATGGAGGCGGACAGGACGCAGTCTTTCGAGGGCGTTCGTTCCACCGAAGTCGGGATGGGCGACCGACGAATGCGTACTGAAGAACGCATCTGGAGAGCGGGCGCCCGAGCAACGCGCATTGAGATCGTGGCGCCTCCGCCGAGGCGGGGCGAGGTCATGCTTTATGCCAATGGCCGATTTCAGCACTACTTTCCTGCACAGAGGCGCGTTGAGGAACGCCCCGCGCCGCCCGAGATCATCGGTCGTCTTCAGAACATTGTGGGCCAGGTGCGTCAGCACGGTTTTAGGCCAGCGATCGTCGGCGAGGAGACGATTGCCGGCCGGCGATGCGTCGTGGTCGCGCTCAACCCGCCTCCAAGAAGGCCCAATCCGCCTGGTCGACCGGCTCCAATGGCCATGGTCGCTCAAAAGTTGTGGATCGACAAGGAAACGGGGTTGATGTTGAAGCACGAAGCCGCTAACGACGGGATGGGACGACGATTCGCGATGGAGTTCTCTAGAGTGAATCTGAAGCCGAACTTCTCGCGCGACATTTTCGAACTGGATGTGCCTCCCGGCACGGAGCGCGTCAAGAGCGGTCCGGGTCGGTTCGATTCGATCGAAGAGGCTCAGTCCGCCGTGCGATTTCGGATCAAGCGATTGCGCATGATTCGTAGCGAGCAGGTCGATGGCGTCTTCATCATGCCTGCGCCGGAAGGGCCGATCGTTGCCACGCGATTTAAGATCGAAGGCAAGCCGATCACCTTCTTCCAAACCTTGAGGGGCGACCGAATGCCTCCGCCACAATTGCCGCCTCACGAGCGAGAGGGCAAGAACGCTCACTTTTGGGAGAGGGACGGCTACTGGTTTGGCCTGGTGGCCGACCGAAGCGTGCCTCAACAGAGGCTCGTGAGAATGGCCGAACAAGTCGACTGACCGCCCGATGCTGTATAATATCGCCGCGGCCAGGAGCGGTGTCCGAGCGGCCGAAGGAACTCGACTGGAAATCGAGTAGCCTCCCAAAAGGAGGCTCGAGGGTTCGAATCCCTCCCGCTCCGCCATTTTTCATTTAACCATCCGATGCGATCGCGATTCAAGAAACTGCTTGGGCTTTCGGCGCTGTGTCTCTGCTCCTATTTTGCCGTTACGACGCTCCTCTTTACGATGCAGGCAAAGCGATCGGCGCTGACCCAAACGATGGACGATTTGCCGATCTTGCCCGCGCCTAAGGCTTCCAGTCGTCCCCTGATCATCGCTCCCCATCCGGACGACGAGACCTTGGGCTGCGGGGGATTGCTGGCTATGGCGACGTCGGTCGGCGCCGACGCGAGAATCCTTTTCTTGACAGATGGGGACGGCTATTCGGCGCCGGCGATGTTTTTGGCCGGCCAGCCGCCCAGCCCTGAGGATTATAGAGAGCTCGGACAGGTGCGCCGACGAGAAGCCCAGGCTGCCGCGCGAGAACTCGGCCTGCAATCGTCGCAGGTCCGTTTTTTGGGCATGCCGGACCGGGGTTTGATGGCGATGGCTCAATCGGGCAAAGAGTACGTATCGCCTTACACTCAGCTGGATCAATACGCCGGAAGGCCGTACCGGCTCGGCGCGATGATCGAAGCGGTGGCGGCCGTCATTGTGGATTATGGGCCGACAGAGGTCTACACGACCCATCCGCTAGACGATCATGCCGATCATGTCGCTGCGGCGTTCGTTGTCGAAGAAGCGATGCGACGGGTCAAGTCGCGCGGTTTGCTGGATCAGGAATGCCGAATGATCTACTACATTGTTCACCGGGGCGATTGGCCGCAACCGATGGGCCATCATCCGGAGCTTTCGCTGTTGCCGCCCAAGGCCATGGTCGATGCGGGATACCAGTGGGCCAAGCTGCCCTTGACGCCAGAGGCTCTGGCCGCAAAGGAGGCCGCGCTCAAGCGGCATCAGTCTCAAAGAACGGTGTCGGGCAAATTTCTAAACAGCTTTGTCCGGCGGAACGAACTGTTCGTGCTGCCAGAAGCGGAACCGCCCAAACTGCCTGCTTTGAACAGCGTCATCGATGGGAATCCGGACGAACCGGTGCGCCTTGTGCACCAGGATCCTTCGGACGACGATGCCGCGAGGCGTTTGCAGCCGGGCGCCGACATTTGCGAGGTGTATGCCGGGCGCGACAAGCGCGGGTTCTACATATCGGTCAAGGCGCGCGGCGACATGGGGCCGCAGTGCCAGATGCGAGTCGATCTGATCGCCTTTGACGCTAGGGGCAACGAAACGCGCACGACGCACACCTTTTCGGCGTTGCAGACGGTGCGACGGAAGAACGGCGTTCGCGCGGCCAGCAGGGGACAGTGGTTCGAAGCGCGCATTCCGATTTCGACCAAGCCTGGGCAGGCTCTCTATCTTCAGTTAAGTTCGCAGATCGTTGGCGTCAAGGTCGATCAGTCGGGGTTTGTCCGTCTGCCCGATTAGGCGCGAGCGTTGGCGATGTTGCCTGCCAGCACGCCGCCGCACCAGACGGTGATGTAGAGGAAGATCGTCAGACGGAGCCAGCGGATCGAATAGGCCGCGTCGCGCTGACGATACCATTCGGCAAAGCCGACGGCTAAGGCGACCGTGAAGCCCTTGATTCCAAAGAACATTGCCCAGCTGTGCTGCAGCGCCATGTTCATCAACGGGTTGGCCTCGGTCGCCATGCCGCCTTCGATCAGCCAATAGGTGCTGATCGCGTCCAGCGCGCAAATAAGAATGAGGCCGATGCTCTCCTTTAGCATACTCATCGATAACGCTCCCTGTGCGCCCGGTCGGCGCCCACGAACGTACAGCCCGTCTTATGCCAGCCAAGCCTGATGCGCAGAAAACCGTCAATGCAACGGGCTAAACTTGCCAGGTATGCTTATCCGGGCGACACTTTATTCCGTCGCGCCCGTCTAAACCAGACAGGCACGGATGCCGCCCGCTAAGCATGGAGGACCGGAGGGTCGAATTTGAAGCCTTGGTCGCTGCCTACGAGCGGCGCATCTATAACGTGCTGTTGAGAATGGTGAGCGACCCAGAGGAGGCGGCGGACCTGACGCAAGAGACGTTTGTGAAGGCCTACAAGAGTTTCGATCGGTTTCGCGCAGAATCTCAGCCCTATACATGGATCTATCGGATTGCGGTCAACTCGGCCAAGGACAGCCTCAACAGTCGAAAGAGGCGACATGCGAAGGAGATCGAGACCTCGCGGTTGGAGGCCTCAATGCCCCTTTCGGCCTGGGAGCCGACGGACCAGAGCGAGTCGCCGGACGAAAGGCTGTTGAGGCAGGAGTTGAGCGCGCAGATCGAGCGAGCGATCGATCAAATGCCGACCGACTATCGAGAGGTCATCATCTTAAGAGAGTATCAAGGCCTGTCGTACGAGCAGGTCGCCGAGGCGCTGGATACGACGCTTGAATCGGTTCGTAGCCGATTGGCGCGCGCCCGAGCATGGCTTAGGCAACGGCTTTCGTCGTATATCGAGCCTTAGCCAAAACGAGGAGGAGAAGCGAAGGTGAAAAGGATATCAATCTGCTTGTTGTTTCTGACTCTGGCCGCATCGGCGATTGCTCAGGGACGAGTGGCCGAGGTCGTCATCCGAGGCAACAAGAATATCAATCAGCAGGCGATCTTGGCGACCATCCGGCTAAAGCCGGGCCAGACTTTCGATCGAGAGACGATGGAGGCAGACCGAGTCGCGATTCAAGCGATGGGCTACTTCTCTCGAGTTGCGGCGACTTCCGAACCGCTGGACGGCGGCGCGCGCGTGATTTTTGACGTTGTCGAGAACCCGCTGATCAAAGAAGTACGGATTATTGGCAATACCGTGATCCCTACGGCGGACATCTTGGCCGTGCTGACCAACAAAGCCGGGCAAGTGCTCAACATCAACGCCATCCGCGGCGACCAGACCCGGATCATGGAGCTTTACGAAAAGCAAAGCAATATCGGGCGAGTCGAAGACTACCGGCCTTCTGCGGACGACCCCGAGATCCTTGAGATTCTGATCGTCGAACTGAAGATCGGTCAGATTCGAGTGCGCGGCAATACCAAGACGCGGGCGGGGACGATCTTGCGGGAGCTAAAGTCGCAGCCAGGCAGTCTGTTTCAGGCCGAACTCTGGTCTCGCGACCTTCAACGGCTCTACAATTTGGACTACTTTGAGAGTCTCGAGCCGGAGATCGACACGCCGGAGCCTGGAGTTGTGGACATTACGCTGAATGTCAAGGAGAAGCCCACGGGTCGCATCAATTTGGGCTTTGCGATCGACTCGCGTCAGAGGCTAGTCGGCCTTCTGGAACTTTTTGAGACGAACTTTCGCGGACGCGGACAGACGATCGGCGTCAACCTGCAGAGCACCGGCGGACCGGCGGGCGCGAGCATCGAAGTGATGTACGGCGAGCCGTGGCTGGACAGCCGTCGAACCAGCATGAACGTCTCGGTTTACGATAAGTTGGTTTATCGGTTTACGTCTAATTTCTTTGGCGGCGGTCAAGTCGATCCGACGCAACAGCAACGGTATGACGAGCGGCGACGAGGCGTAACGCTCAGCTTTGCCCGTCCGATGGGGGAATCGAGAACGATCGGAGTCGGAATTCGCGGCGAAGATGTGCGCACCAATCAGATCGCCACGGACAATCAGACCGGGTTCATCCGCCAGGACGGCAGCATCGTCAGCGCGACTTTCCGCGGCATTCTGAATACTCGTGATTTTGATCTCGATCCGGCGATGGGTCGTTACATTGCGGTGGCGGTCGAGCCGGGCATTGCGGACATTCGAAACGTCGATCCGCAGTTTGTCAACGTTGTAAAGTTGGGACAGAGCACATTTGTCAAGGGCAGCTTCGACTATCGCATTTACTTCAGTCCCCAGGGTCGAAGAGAACGTCCGGACGACACGCGTCGAGTTTGGGCCTTTCGCGTCAACGTCGGAACGCTGACCGGCACGGTGCCGTTTTTCGAGCAGTTTTTTGTCGGCGGCGCCGAAACGCTGAGAGGCTATCCAGAAGATCGATTTTGGGGCAAGAACATGGCCTTGGCCAGCATCGAGTATCGCTGGCCGATACAAAAGGCTTTCACCGGCGTGTTGTTTGCCGACGTGGGCGATGCTTGGGGCGGCTATCCGACCGTCAACAACTTTACGCAGAAGTCGGACTTCTCGCCAAACGGGGCTGTAGGCTTTGGCGTGCGCGTTCGGACGCCGCTGGGTCCTATTCGAATCGACTATGGCATCGGTCGGTTCGGCAGTCGCACCCACATCAGCATCGGTCAAGTTTTCTAACTGACAGGTATTATCTTGCGGCGGAATCTGATACCGCCAAGCAGTCGATAGGAGGAGATGGATGCGAATAACATGGATGGCAATAGCCTTGGCCGCGCTGGTCGGCTCGGCTTCGGCTCAAGGCTTCGGCGTAGTGGATATGGCCAAAGTGGTCAACGAAAGTTCGGTCGCGAAGAAACGGCTTGGCGAATTGCAAGAGTTGGAGCGCAAATACAATTCCGTTCTTCAACAGATGGAACAGAACATCTTGATGACGCCGGACGAGCGAAAGACCTACTATGAAACGGCCATGCTGCCAGCGCCCAACGACGCTCAGAAGAAGGCGATGAGCGACATTATGAACTCGGCCAAGACGCGAGGGGACGCGCTGACGGTGCTACAGAACACGGCCACCCCTTCGCCGGAACAGACGGTGAGGCTGAACGAGCTGACCGCGCTGGCTACTCAGGGTCGAGAGCAGCTGCGAGTGTTGGCCGAACAACTCAATCAACAGCTTCAGGGGGAGTTGCAGAAGGGTCAGGACGAGGTGATGACACAGGTCAAGGCTGCTATCGCCGCGATCGCCAAGGAGCGGAAGCTCTCGGTCGTCTTTAACTCCACCGGCGTGGTCTATGCCGACAACGACATTACGGACTTGGTGATTCAGCGCGTAAGCAAGTGATCCGAATAGTTGGGGCGAGCTTTGCGCTGGTCGTCCTGTTGGTCGGATGCGGCAAGCGCGACAACGCCCAAGAGGCTTATATCGACTTTGACCGCGTTGCGCTCGTGCTCGGCGCGGACAAGGCGATGGCGCCTATCTTCGCCGAGGCCGAAGCCTGGAAGATGGGAGAATCGCTGATACCCGGCGCGCTGCCGGGCGCCTCTCTTGCCCTTCCATCAGTAGAGGCCGAGATCGATCGGGAGGCGTACCTCTCTCGGCTACGGGCCGCGCTGACAACCCTTGGTCGCGAAAGGGAATCGGCGCGAGAACGATGGTTGGCGCACCTTGAGAATCGTGCGGCTTACTTGGCTTTGCAACTGCCCCTGCCCGGCGCGATGGGAGCGGCGACCGGGCAGGCGGCTATCTTGGATGCCGGTTACCGCCGGGCCGTATTGGAAGACGCCGCCGAGCGAGCCTTGCCGCTGATGACCAAGCAGAAACTCTATCCTCCCGATTCTGAGGTCTATCAGACCCTTCAGCAGCAATTGGACGCCATCAATGCCGAGACGGCCATCTTGTTAGGGCTGGAGCAACAGTTGATCGAAGCAGAGGAGTCGATGCCTCTTATCGATCTTTCGAGCCGATCGCCCGAGGTTCGGCGATATGTCGAAGCAGAAAAGAAGTTGATCGACGAGAACCTCTCGACACCGATCAATCTGGACGAAGTCATCCAAAACGAGCGGAGCCGAGTCGCCGCGCCGCAGACGGTCGCGAGCGTCTCTCCGCCCGCATTGCCCAAGCTGCCGACCGAACTCATAAGAGAATCCCTTGCAAAAGTGGAGGCCGATTGGAAGATGGAATTGGACGGCCATGCGAGAAATCTGGCGGAAGAGTGGGCGAAGCGAGCAAACGTGAAGATCGCCTCAAATCGTTCGAAGAAGGACCGTACGGACGAATTCATCGCCTATCTTAAGGCTAATTGGGAGCCACTGCCATGACAAGATACCGCTTGGACGAACTCGCCGAGAAGATTGGCGGTACGGTTCGCGGCGACGAGAGCATCGAGATAGCGAGCGTAGGCGGATTGGACGATGTGAAGCCGGACGGGATCACCTTGGCCGGCGACCTTAGAAGGTTGGAACAGGCGGTCTCGTCTCCAGCGGCGGCCATAATCGCGCCTTCAGATGCGCCGAACGTTACAAAGCCCCTCATTCTTCATCCGTTGCCAAGATTGGGCTTTGCCAAGGCGCTCGAGCTTTTCATCCCGTGGCCGCGACCGTCTACGGGGATTCATCCGACTTGCATCGTTTCTCCCGAAGCCCAGATCGATCCGTCCGCCTCTGTCGGAGCGTTCTGCTATATCGATCCGGGGGCCATAATCGGCGCGAACACCGTGATCCATCCTCATGCTTTCATTGGTCAGGGGGCTAAGATCGGCCGGGATTGCATTCTCTACCCGCATGTAACGCTGATGCCGGACGTTAGCCTTGGCGATCGCGCGATCCTTCATCCGGGCGTTGTGATCGGCGCCGACGGGTACGGATACGTGCAGCACAACGGCGGACATTATAAGATGCCTCAGATCGGTACCGTGATCATTGAAGACGACGTGGAGATCGGCGCCAATTCCACGGTCGATCGTGCTACGACCGGCGCGACGCGGATCGGCGCGGGCACCAAGATCGATAACCTCTGCATGATCGCGCACAACGTGCAGGTCGGCAAGAACTGCCTCATCATCTCTCAGGTGGGTATAGCGGGCAGTTCTTCGATTGGAGACAACGTCGTGCTGGCCGGGCAGGTCGGGGTCAAGGATCATGTTCACATTGGCTCTGGAACGGTGATAGGCGCCAAGTCCGGCATTTTGGCCGATATTCCCGATGGCTCCGTATATTTGGGCAGCCCTGCAATTCCTCACAGAGAGTGGGCCGTCCAAGTTGCCGCATCGAAGAAGCTGCCGCAACTCTTGAAGCGGGTGGAAGAGTTGGAGCGCAAGCTCAATCAGAGGGAGCGAGACTGATTGGGAAGCACCCTACAGAGCGATGTCGCCCTAGAGGGCACGGGGCTTCACACGGGTCAGAACTGTCAGATTAGCCTTGTCCCTCAATCGAGCGGCGGCATTCGCTTGCAAATCGGTTCGGCCCAGTTTCCGGCGCGATGGGATTATGTGCTCGATACCGTGCGCTGCACTCGGTTGGGCGTTGGCGGCTCGAGCGTTGCGACCGTAGAACACCTCATGTCGGCTCTTTGGGCGCGGAGAGTAACCGATCTGCTGATCGAAGTGAAATCTGGCCAAGAGATCCCTGCTTTGGACGGTAGCGCCAAGGAGTTTTTGGCGGCTATCGATTCCGTAGGCTTAGAGCCGTCCGAAACCGAACCGGTTCGCCTTTCGTCTATTGTAGAGGTCGCGGACGGCGACCGAACGATGTCGGCGATGCCAGGGATCGGCATTGCAACGGTGGAGACCCAATTGCCCTGGGGGCCACAGAGAATCGAGTTAAGGATCGATGATTACGATAAGGAGATCGCACCGGCTCGCACTTATGGCCTGCTTCGAGAAGTCGAGGCGCTTCGAGCCCAAGGATTGGGGCTTGGGGGGACGCTTGACAACGCCCTCATATTGGACGAAAACGGGTACTATAATTCACCGCGCTTTCCCGACGAGCCGACCCGACACAAGGCGCTGGATGCGCTGGGCGATTTGTACCTGTGCGGCAGGCGGCTGGATGGATTCGATCTGGTTGCGAAGCAGTCGGGACACGCGCTGGCCGTGCGGTTGGCGCAGGCAGTCGGCGAGCGATTGGCCGAGCAAGGGGACTCATAACTTGACCGAGACGATTACGATAGAAGAGATTCGAGAGATCCTCCCCCATCGCTACCCGTTCCTATTGGTCGATCGCGTCTTAGAGGTCGTCCCGGGCAAGCGGTGCGTCGGCGTCAAAAACGTTACGATCAACGAGAGCTTTTTTCAGGGCCATTTTCCCGGTCAGGCCATCATGCCTGGCGTATTGATTTTGGAGTCGATGGCGCAAGTCGGCCTTGTAATGATGAAGTATCACTTGGACGAAGGCCGCAAGCTTGCAATGTTAGGCGGCGTGGACAATGCGCGATTTAAGAAGCCCGTCGTTCCGGGCGATCAGTTGATCAACGAGATCAACATCATATGGTTTCGCCGAGACATCGGCAAAGTATCTGCCGTTGCGAAGGTCGATGGAGAGATCGTCGCCGAGGCGGAGATTACTTTTGTGCTCGTGCCGCAAAACGAGAAAGAGCCCCATGCCAAGGAGGCCATGGCCAGCTCCGCCTCTGGATAGGAGGAAAGAGCAAGGATGCCACTCATTCACCCCTCAGCAATCGTCCATCAAAGCGCCGAGATTGCCGACGACGTCAAGATCGGCCCTAACGCGATCATCGGGCCCAATGTTTCGATCGGCGGCGGCAGCGTGATCGAGGCCAACGTCTATATCGACGAGAACACGATCTTGGGCGAAGACAATCATGTCTTTATGGGCTCGATCTTGGGCACGCCGCCGCAGGATCGCAAGTACAAGGCCGAGCGGACGTACCTAAAGATCGGCAGCCACAACCTGATCCGCGAGTACGTTACGATCCACCGCGCCAGCGGAGACGGCGAGTCGACCGAAATTGGCGACAACAACTTCCTTATGGCGACCGTGCACGTGGGGCACAACGCCAAATTGGGAAACAACATCGTCATCTCGAACGGCGTGGGCATCAGCGGCCACAGTATCGTCGAGGACAACGTTAACTTTGGCGGCATGACGGGCGTGCATCAGTTCGTCCGCGTGGGCAAGTATGCGATGATCGGGGGCATGAGCCGCATAACGCGCGATGTGCCGCCCTTTATGATCGTGGGCGGCAATCCGGCAGAAGTGCGCGGAATCAATGCGATCGGGCTGCGCCGCGCAGGGCTGAGCCAGGATGCGCGGGTCGCGCTTCAGACGGCATGCCGGCTTCTGTTCAAAGAAGACTTGAACATGCGAATCGCCATCGATCAAATCAGGGCGACCGTAACGATCTATCCCGAGGTCGAGTATCTGATCGAGTTTATGGACAAGACGCACGAAGGCCGCATGGGGCGCCAACTGGATCGTCCGCCCGGAAAGTAGCGCTTTTCAATGCGTTTCGTCATCCTATCGGGCGAGGCGTCCGGCGATCTGTACGGCGCCGACCTGGCCGAAGCCCTTTTTGACCGATACCCCGGCTGTCAAGTGGAAGGCATCGGATCGTCGCGCATGGAAGCGGCCGGCGTAACTCTATGGCACGACAGCCGAGATTGGGGCGCGATCGGCTTCTTGGAAGGTCTGAAGCTTTATCCGCGATTGAAACTCTTGCTCACCCGCGTGTTTCGGCGTTTGCGGGCCAACAAGCCCGATCTTTTCATCCCGATCGATTTTGGCGCGGCGAATGTTCGTTTGGCCAAGTATGCGCGCAAGCATGGGATCAAGACGCTTTACTACATGCCGCCCGGAAGTTGGCGCAAGTGGACTCAAGGGCCCGATCTGCCGCAAGCTGCCGATGCGATCGCGACGCCGTTTTCTTGGTCGGCCGAACTCTTGCAGGCAGCGGGGGCGCGGGCAGAATGGGTCGGCCATCCGTTGCTGCGGCTGAGCCGACCGACCTTAGATCGAAAGACGCTGTGCGAACAATTGGGATTGAGCGCCGACAAGCCGATCGTCGCGCTATTGCCCGGCAGTCGCAAGCACGAAGTATCGGCAATGGGGCCGCTCTTTCTGAAGACTGCGAAACTGATCCGGCAGAAACTTCCCGGCGCACAGTTTGTCGTCTCCCAGACCCGGTTCATCGACGAAGCGATGATAAAAGGGCACGAAGGGACTAGGCTCTACTCCGGGCCGGCGGTTAATATACTGGCTGCGTCGGACGCCGCGCTTTGCTGTTCTGGAACGGTTACGCTGGAAGCCGCGATCCAAAGGGTCCCCATGGTCATCGCCTATACCAGCGCGCTCATTCGATTGGAGGGGTTCATTCGCGAAAAGTTTATAAAACTGGCTCATATCGGCCTGCCCAACATCATTCTCGACCGGCGCGTCTGTCCCGAGTTTGTCATGCGCGAAGTCACAATCGAAAACCTCGCGCCCGCCATGTTAGAGATTCTATCAAATTCTGAGGCCAGACACCTGCAGATCGCTGCATTGTCTGAGGTTCGAAGCGCGCTGGACAACGGAGACAGCCGGGAGAACCTGATGCGCCTGATTGCCGAGCTTTTGTAGCAGGTATTCTTAGCCATCCCATGGAGAACTACGAGCGGCGATTGTGGCGATATGTGCGCGCTCAATGGCGTCCATTGGCCGTTGCGCTCGCTTGCTCTGCGGGCGCGACGCTTGTAACCCTATACATCGGCGACATGATCAAGCGCACGATCGACGCCATGACCGATGGAGACGTTCATCGGCTGAACATGGTTTGTTTGACAGTGGTCGGAGTGTTCGCCGTCAAGTGGTTCTTTAGCTACGGCCAGGTTTATTATATGTCGGTCTCGGCGCAGCGGATGTTGGCTTCGCTGCGGGCAGACATCTTCGCGCATCTTCAACGCTTGCCCCTGTCGTTTTTTAACAAACGGCGCGTGGGGGCCGTGCAGAGCGTGATCATCAACGATGTGCCGGTGCTTCAATCGGGCGTGCAGTTAGTGCGCGATTCGCTCGATTCGCCCTTGCGCATCATTGGCGGATTGGGCGTTGTTTTCTTCATCAACTGGCGATTGGCGCTACTGGCTTGCCTCTGCCTTCCGATGATCGCCTTTGTGATTTCGCGCATTGGCAAGCAGATACGCAGCATCACCCATTTGACGCAAGGCTCGTTGGCCAATATCACCGCCGTCGTGGAAGAGGTGCTGGCCGGAATTCGCACGATCAAGTCGTTCGCTATGGAGGATCGAGAGATCGAGCGGTTTGCGCAGCACAATCGCAACGTGCTGGAGACGACGCTGAAGGGCGAACGTCGCCGCGCCCGGCTGCGCCCCACGGTCGAGATGATCGGGGCGATGGGGATTGCGGCCGTGCTTTGGTTCGGCGGGCAAGAGGTCGCCGCTCGCAAGATGACCACGGGCCAACTCTTTCAGTTCCTTTTTGTGCTGCAGATGGTGGCGCAAGCGGCCAACGGCATAGGCAACATCCATGTAACGCGAAAGCAGGCGCTGTCGGCTGCCGAGCGGATTTTTCGAGAGGCTTTGGACGCGCCGCTCGAAAGGGCGCATCGCGGCGGACTCAAAGTGGACGACCTGCAAGGCCGGATCGAGTTTCAAAACGTCTCTTTCGCTTATCCGGACGGCTCGCTGGCGCTGGACGACGTTTCGTTTGTGGTCGAACCGGGCGAGATTATAGGATTGGTCGGGCGCAGCGGATCGGGCAAAAGCACGCTGGTCGATCTGCTTTTGGGTTTTTACGAGCCGACCGCCGGGCGCATCCTGATCGACGGCAAAGATTTGAAAGAGATCGACATCGAGAGCCTGAGGAGCCGGGCGGGAGTGGCGCCGCAGCACACCGTGCTGTTCGTCGCCTCGGTAGCGGACAACATCGCCTATGGCAAGCCGGGCGCCTCGCGAGAGGAGATCGAAGCCGCCGCCCGCGCCGCCCACGCCCACGAGTTTATCGAAAGATTGCCCGACTCCTATGATTCGCTGCTCGGCGACAAGGGCGCGAGGCTTTCGGGCGGCGAGAATCAGCGCATCGCGATCGCCCGGGCGCTGCTTCGCGACCCCAAGATTTTGATTTTGGACGAGGCGACCTCGGCGCTGGACAGCGTCTCGGAACGGTTGATCCAGCAGGCGATTTTGGAGGGCAAAGGGCGGCGCACTACTATCGTGATCGCGCATCGGCTGTCTACGGTGCAATCGGCAGATCGGCTGCTGGCGCTGGACAGGGGGCGGTTGGTAGAGACGGGCGCGCACGCCGATCTGTTGGCCAAGGAGGGCTACTATGCGCGGCTCTATCGGTCGTCGCTGGTGGAACAGGCCATATAGCATGGCGTCCCCGGCGGGAATCGAACCCACGCGCCTGGCTCCGGAGGCCAGCGCTCTATCCGCTGAGCTACGGGGACGCTTTAAGGCCATTTTACCCAAACGCAGATGATCATTTTAGGCATCGATCCGGGCACGGCGACGGTTGGATTCGGCCTCGTTCGCAAGGAATTGGGTCGGCTCGAGTTGGTCGATTTTGGGGTTGTGCGGACGCCTTCGACGCTATCGGACGAGCGGCGGTTGCAGAGCATTTACGAGGAAGTCGTCGGGCTGATCGAGAAGCATCGGCCCGAGCACATGGCAACCGAGAAACTTCTGTTCGGCGCGAACCGCAAGACGGCCATTCAGGTGGCGCGCTCGATTGGGGTCGTCATGCTGGCCGCCGCGCAGCATCATTTGGAGTGGTTCGAGTACTCGCCCGCCGAGGTGAAGCAGGCAGTAACCGGGTATGGGCAGGCAGAGAAGCATCAGGTGCAGTATATGGTGGCGAAGCTCTTGCGGCTGGACGCGTCGCCGAAGCCTGACGACGCCGCCGATGCTTTGGCAATCTGCCTGTGTCACGAGCGCCTGGCGCGTCTGCCTATCCGTTAGGGGGCGCGTTTCTTGCTCAAAGTTGTGCTACATTTTCGAAGATTCCCGTTCGCGCGAGAAGTTCGGGAGGGCGAGCGTCCCCGCGAGCCGAAGCCGCCAAACGGGAGGGCGAGCGTCCCCGCGAGCCAAAGCCGCCAAACGGGAGGGCGAGCGTCCTCGCGAGCCGAAATCGTCCCTCACGAACGGGATTTTTTCGAAATGTAGCACAATTTTGAGCACGAATCAAGCCAGGAGGGCGATCGTCCCCGTTTCTTCTGCCAGGCAGAAGCCTGGCGTTCCGTTTTAGCGGGAACCTACAGAAATGTAGCACAAATCTGAGTACGAATTGGGGCTATTGGGCGGCGAATCGAGGGAAGCAGGCATGGGCGTTGCGGGTCGTTTGGGCGGCGATGTCGGCCAGGGAAACGTCGCGCTCATGGGCAATTCGGGCGGCGATAATAGGGATGTATTCGGGGCGGTTGGTCTTGCCCCGGTAGGGCACGGGCGCAAGATAGGGCGCGTCCGTCTCCAGCAGAAGTCTATCCGCGGGCGCCCATCGAACGATCTCGCGCAGCTCTTCGGCTTTGGGGAATGTTACAACCCCGCCGATGCCGAGATAGAATCCCGCCGCTATGCCTCGTTGTGCGTGCATTAGGCTGCCCGAGAAGCAGTGCAGCACGCCCGAAAGACCGGGCAGGCGCTCGATCTCGTCCAGCATTTCGTCCCATGCGTCGCGGCAGTGCACGATGATGGGCAAACCCAGGTCGATGGCGAGGGCAGCCTGCGAGCGAAAAGCCGAGAACTGGTCTTCTGCGGGCGATAGGTTGCGATAGAAGTCGAGGCCGATTTCGCCCACCGCAACGACCTTTGTAGACCGGCAAAGACGCTCGATGTCTGCTTTGGAGGCATCGTTCCAAGAATGCGCGTCGTGCGGATGGATGCCGACGGCGGCAAATATCGGGTCAAATCGCTCGGCCAGTTCGACGGCGCGCTCGCTGCTGGCCAGGTCGAATCCAACGACGATGATCTTTTGGACGCCTGCGTTCTGCGCTTTCTGGATGCAGGTCTGGGCGTCATGGTAGAACTCGTCGTGGTTCAGGTGGCAGTGGGTGTCGATCAGCACGACTTTGATTATGGCGAATAGGCGACATGTACGCGCTTTGAACATATCGGCAAAACGTGTACACGATTCGCCCGAATCGCGTACATATCGGGAAATCCTCAAGTCCGGGAACTTCTTTGACGGAATCGGCGTAAAATGGATAGAGGCCATGAAAACAGCCATGGAATTAGAAAGGAGCGCGGCGAGCGCCACAACCTCCCGACAGGCCGAGTTCGAGGAGTTGGTCAGCCGATATTATCGGCAGGCCTACAATCTTGCCTATCGCCTGACGGGCAATGCCGCCGACGCAGAGGATTTGACGCAGGACGCGTTTGTCAAGGCGTATCGATTCTTAGATCGGTACGACCGTTCTTTGCCATTCATGAATTGGTTCAACCGCCTTCTGACCAATCTGTTCATCGACGATTATCGCAAGAAGTCCAAGGCTCGCTATCGATCGTTGGACGAGCCGTTGCGGACCGAAGAATCGCCGGAAGGAGTGTCGATGGAACTGACCGACCCGTCTCCCGGGCCGGAGGAGGCCGCGATTGCCCGTCAGTACGACGCGGTCATTCAAGAAGGATTGGCTCAGTTGCCGGCAGAATTTAGGACCGCCGTGGCCCTGGCGGATTTGGAGGGCTATTCTTACGAAGAGATCGCAGAGATCATGCGATGCTCGATCGGTACCGTGCGCTCTCGAATACATCGAGGTCGAAAGCAGTTGCGCTCATTCCTGGAGCGGCGGTGCCCCGAGCTTAGTGTAGAGCGAGGTGCAACGCAATGAATTGTCGTTTCGTTCAATCTCACCTTTCTGCCTATGTCGATGCGGAGTTGACCGGCGCGCACCAGATGGTCGTGCGCAGGCACCTTCACGATTGTCCCGATTGCCGATCCGAGTACGAGCAGCTTCGAAAGATCAAGCTTGTGTTGGCCGCTTTGTCGCCTGTGGTTCCCGGGCCTGGCGCGCAAGCGAGGTGCCTTCAGCGAGCGCTCAACTCCCCCATTGCGCCGACGGCTCCTGCTATTCGCATTGTATGGCCCGAGACGTTTTGGGGCAAAGTAGCGATGGCAGCGGCAGTCGCCTTTTTGGTGTTCGCATTGGCGCCCAGAGAATCGCGAACGTTGTCGGCGGGCGCGCAGCCTTCGACTGGATATAGCGGAGCGACCCAGGTTTGGCCCAATCAGCCGTCCTCCTGGGGAGCCAACCCTATGCCGTTTAGTAATCCACATGCTCACGATGTCCGATATCAATATCAGGTGCCGATCGCGCCGACTTTCGGATTCTGAGCCTGTTCAGCGAACCGACGCCGTATCTTCTGCGTATGTAGAGTACTTCAGGTAGAGCCGACCTTTCGGCTCGACCCCAAAATGCCAACAAGTGTGATTGAGGAGGTAACTCATGAACAAAAAACTAATCATGGCTCTGGTCGGACTGGGAGCCGCATTGGGCTTCGGCCTGGCCAAGTGGAGCGCTTTGCCTCCGCTCTCGTCCGTATTTGCTCAGGACGCTCGGACGATCAACTTCAGCCCGGAGGAGAAAGCGACGCTTTCGTCCATGGAGTCGGCGTTGACGCGAGTGGCCGATGCCGTGCTGCCGTCCGTCGTGCACCTGCGAGTTGAAAAGCGAACCGGCCGTGCGCCCACTATCGAGGACGATGGCGGCAACTCGGAGATTCCACAGGAGTTTCAGCGGTTCTTCCGCAATGTGCCTCAAATAGTTGAGGGGCAAGGCTCTGGAGTGATCATACGGTCGGACGGATACATTTTGACCAACGATCATGTGGTGAGCGGCGCCGACAGCGTTCGCGTTATCTTTCACGATGGCAGTTCGACCACGGGCAAAGTGCTTCGCGATCCCACGGGCGATCTGGCCATCGTTAAGGTGGAACGAAAAGGTCTTCCAGCAGCATCGTTGGGGGATAGCGGCACGGTCAAGCCGGGGCAGTTCGTATTCGCCATTGGCAGTCCGTTCGGCATATCTCAATCGTTCACGATGGGCATCGTTAGCGGCATAGGGCGCGAGCAGATGATCGGCGACAGCGGCGGTTCTGCTAGGCTCTATCCCAATTTGATCCAGACCGACGCGGCTATCAACCAGGGCAATTCTGGCGGGCCGCTTGTCAATTCTCGAGGCGAGGTCGTCGGTATCAACACGGCTATCGTCGGCAATCGATTCGGCGGAAGCGTCGGCGTTGGGTTTGCCATTCCGATCAACATGGCTAAGTTCTCGACCGCCCAGTTGATCGAGAAGGGCAAGGTGGAGCGAGGCTATCTGGGAATCACTCCAGAGGATGTAACGCCGGACGATGAGGACACCTATGGCGTGCCGAGGGGCGCGCTGGTGCGATCTGTGCAGAACGGATCGCCGGGCGCCAAGGCTGGTTTGCAGCCGGGCGACGTGGTGGCTGAGATCAATGGCAAGCCGATCCGAGGCGAAGGCGACCTGCGGGAGACCATTGCGATGCTGGCGCCCGAAAGCAAGGCCGCTTTGAAGGTCTTTCGAGACAAGAAGCCGACGATGTTGACGGTAACGTTGGGAGCGCGACCGGAGGACCCCGCATTGTCGAACAGAGGTCGAGCCGACGCTGAGCGACCCACCTCGACGACGAGCAACCTTGGCATCTCGGTTGCGCCTGTCAATGCCGAAGCGCGCTCTAAACTGGAAATGAGCGATAGCGATCCGGGCGTAGTCGTGCGATCGGTCTCTCAGAACAGCGAGGCCTCTCGCGCGGGGCTGATGCCGGGCGACGTGATCCGATCGGTAAACGGCAGGACGGTCCGAACGCCTGAGGAGTTTAAGGCCGAAACGGACAAGATTCGCTCGGGCAGCCAGGTTCGTTTGGTCTGCGTGAGGGCAATGGGCGACGGCGCCGTGATGCAGGTGCTGTTGTCGTTCCCGGCTCCTTAAAGCCTCATGACCTCTTCCCCGACGCCGGGGAAGAGGTCATCTCTTCATTTTCTGTTGCAGCCATTCTCCCACGAACGTAAAACTCATTACAACGAGGCTTAGCGACACGCACGGATAGATAAGCAGGCCAGGATTAGATCGCATCTGCTCTCGCGCTTGGCTGATCATCGATCCCCAAGACGGATAGGGCGGTTGCACTCCCAAGCCGATGAAGCTGAGCGCCGATTCGGCCAAGATCAGGCCTGCGATTTCGACCGTTGCGGCGGCCAGCGCCGCCCGGGTCAGGTGCGGGAGGATGTGGCCTCGCAGAATGGCCAGCTCTGAGACGCCGATCGACTTTGCGGCGATCACGAACTCGCGCTCGCGCAAAGTGAGCGTCATGCCTCTCAAGAGTCGGGTCATACTGGGCCAGCCGACAACGATCAGGGCAACAAAGACGCCCTTGATGCCCGGCCCGCTGATTCCGATGATCAGGATGGCCAGGAGGATGTCGGGAAAGGCGAACATGGCGTCGGTCGCGCGCATGGCAACGGTGTCCCATCGGCCTCTAAAGTAGCCTGCGGTCGTGCCGATCAAGAAGGCAATAAACAGGGCAACGGCCTCTACGCCTAAGCCAACGCCCGCCGACACTCTTGCGCCGTAGATGAGGCGGCTCAGCACGTCGCGGCCCAGTTCGTCAGTGCCCAGCCAGTGCAAGGAGCTGGGCGGGTCTAAGGGCCGATCTCGATTCTGCATGTCGTAGGGGTAGGGCGCGATATAGGGCGCAAAGAGCGCGCAAGCGAGAAATAGGCCCAAGATGACGAAGCTAAAGGCCACCACCCAATCGATCTTGCCGCGTTTCAACTCTTCTCGCCCCCTTGGCGAATGCGCGGGTCGAGCCAGTGATAGAGCAAGTCGACCGTTAGATTGACCAGCACGAACAGGGTCGCAAAGAGCAGAGTGGTCGCTTGGATGACCGGAAAATCGCGCTGCTGGATGGCCTGCACACCCTTGTAGCCCAGTCCTGGCACGCCAAACGCAGTCTCAACGATAAACGAGCCGGTCAACAGGAAGCCGAAACTGTTGCCGATGCCGGTTAGGGTAACGACCATCGAGTTGCGGAGCGCGTGCCGCCAGATTACTTCGCGGGCTGTCAGGCCTTTGGCATAGGCGGTGCGAATGTAGTCTTGCGAGAGAGCGTCCGTCATCGCGGTCCGCGCCAGCCGAGCGATCATCGCCATAGGTCGTGCGGCCAGAACGATGGCGGGCAGAACAAAGTACTCGGCGCCGTCCCATCCGGCTACCGGCAGCCATCCAAGTCTGACCGAGAAAATCAGGGCGAGCAACGGTGCGAGCACGAAGTTGGGCACAGTAACGCCCAGCAGGGCGACGGCCACGGCGATGCGATCAAGGGGCTTTTCTTTGTAGTAGGCGGCCGCCGAGCCCAGGGAAATGCCCAAGAGCGACGCGATCAGGATCGCGATCAGCGCCAGAGTCATGGTCGGGCCGAATCCTTGGACGATCACTTCGGAGACAGGTCTCTTGGAGTAGAACGAGAGGCCGAAATCGAACCGGACGGCGTTCTGGACAAAGTCGATGTACTGGATGTGGAGCGGCTTATCAAGGCCGTACTGGCTTCGCAATCGTTCGATCGTCTCGGGCGTCGCCTTTTCGCCCGCCATCAGCATGATGGGGTCGCCCGGGGCGAGTTGAGCCATCAAAAATGTAACGAGCGAGATGAACAGCAACGTCGGAATCAGCGCGAGCAGCCGTCGCCCGACGTATTTGGCCATTACTTCTTGTCGCGAACGATTTCGGTCGTTGTATGCGGCAAGTGCCCCATTAGGCTGTCCCGTATGCCCTGCACATAGGGTTTGATCAGCTCGATATCGCGTTGATAGTAGGTCGTGATCCAAGGGGCGTCGTCGATTGCGATCCGTTCGGCTTGGCGGTACATCGACATGCGCTTGTCGTGGTCGCGCTCTTTATCGGCCATATCGCAGATGCGATCGAACTCAGGGTTGCTATATCCGAGGGTGTTTTCCGGCGTGTCGGTGTGGAGCATGAGAGACAGAAAGTTCTGCGGATCGATGTAGTCTGCCGACCAACGGAGGTGATAGAAGGCCATCGTGCCCTTGTTGCGGGCTTCGAGGAACGCGCCCCATTCCATCTCTTGAAGTTGGACAGAGATGTTTAGATTCTTCTTCCACATGTCGGCGGCTACTTCGCTCACCTTGCGCAGGTCGGGCGTCTTTTCTCGGAAGGTCAGCGTCAGCTTGGGCAGACCTTGTCCATTTGGATAACCAGCGTCTGCCAAGAGTTTTCTCGCGCGCTCGGGATCGTACGGCCAGCCGGGGAAATCGGGGTCGTAGCCGGGAATGCCAGGCGGCAGGATGCCGTTCGCGGGTTTGTTGACATCCAAAAGAGCCACACGAGCGGCCTCTTTGCGGTCGAACGCGAGCGCCAGCGCCTGCCGAACTCGCTTGTCCTTGAACGGCTCGTAGGCCTGTTGATTGAGCGCAAAGTAGAAGACGGCGGCACGGTCAAAGAATTGAAGCTGTTTGCTGAGTACGGGGTCGCGCTGGTCGGCCTGGAGGTCTCCCTTCTGCACATCGACCAGATCGACTTCGCCTCGCTCGAACATTTGGTGGCGGATGGTAGCGTCTAAAACGATCGGCCTTTCGATACCGTCTAAAGTAGGCCGTCCGTCGTGATAGTCTTCGTTGGCTGCAAGGATCACCTTTGAGTTCTTTCGGTATTCCTTGAGCTTAAACGGGCCTGTGCCGACCATGTTTTCGGCCGTGATCTTGCCGCCGCCCTTCTCGACCTCTTCTTTGCACAAGGCATACCAAGTCGGATAGGTCAGTTTGGCCAAGAAGTAGGCTTTGGGCGCGTCGATCTCGATTTCGAGCGTGTAATCGTCGATGGCGCGTATGCCTCTCGTTGTGTCTGCTTGGCCGTTCATTCGCTCTTTGGCCCCGACCAGGTCGTTCAGGTACGTTCCGGCAGTGGGCGATAAGGTGTCCGGATCGAGGCATCGATCGACGCTATAGACAAAGTCCTCGGCTTTCAACTCGCGCCCGTTGTGGAACTTTACGCCCTGCTTGAGTTTGAAGGTGTAAGTTCGGCCATCTTCGCTGATCTCCCAGCTTTCGGCGATGTTCGGCATCAACTCGCTGCCGACTTCCCATCGGACTAACCCTTCGAAAACTTGGAACAGCATGTCGATGGTTGGGCCGTCCTCGACCAATGCGGGATCGAAGGTAGTCGGTTCTGTGGTAAGCGGATAGCGGAGCACGTTGCCAGCGGGCAACGAGGCGTCGCGCTTGCTGCAACCGGATATGAGCAGGGCGGCCAATCCGACCGCGATGACAAGCGATTTCATGGGGCTGCAGTTCGACGCAGGGCGCGGCCTTCCTACCTATCGGGTAGAATAACGGACCGATGGCAACGCAATCCATTGAGGCTAAGCCAAAGATGAAGGTCGTATTGGCCGAGGTTTTTGGCTACTGCTGGGGCGTCAGGCGCGCCGTCGACATGGTCGAGCAGGCGCGCCAAGCGTTAGACGGCGAAATCACCACGCTGGGCCCCATCATTCACAACCCTCAGGTGATCGAGAAGCACAAGACCATGGGCATCGGTTTTCGGCCCAATCTTGACGAGATTGGGGGCGGAACGGTAGTCTTGTCGGCGCACGGCGTCTCTCCAAGGGTTTCGGAGTTAGCGCGAGACAAGGGTCTGAACGTGATCGACGCGACTTGTCCTTATGTTACCAAGGTGCACCGGGCTGCCAAGAAAATGGCGCAGGAAGGGTATCAGATCGTCCTGGTGGGCGATCATGGTCATACCGAGGTCAAGGGCGTTCTGGGCGCGATCGAGCAGGTGGGCGGCGAGATTTACGTCGTTTCGAAGCCGGAAGAAGTGGCCGAACTGCCTTTAGGGCGAAAGGTGGGCGTGGTTACCCAGACGACGCAGACCGCTGCAAACTTTGGCGCGGTGTTGGCGGAAGTGGCCAAGCGAGCCTACGAGGTGCGGGCCTACAACACCATATGCGGAGCGACGGACGAACTGCAGGCCGCGGCGGAGAAGCTGGCCAGCGAAGTCGAGGTCGTCATTGTCATTGGCGGACGCCCTAGCGCCAACACGCGGCGCCTGCGCGACATCTGCGAAAAAGAGGGCGTGCCCGCTTACCATATTGAAACGAAGGAAGAGATTCAGAGCGAGTGGCTGCAGGGGAAGAGCGTTGTGGGCGTTACGGCGGGCGCTTCCACTCCGGATTGGCTTGTGGACGACGTGATACGCTACCTCTCCGATGGGGAGCAGCGCCTGCCCGAACGGCGGTTGTTGGCGGATGACGAGGTTCAGTCTGCCTACCATTAGAGCGGCGCTGGCCGTTCTAATCTCAGTTTCATGCGCCATGGCCGGCCAACCCGAGTTCCGAGGCTTCTGGGTCGATGGATTTAACGAAGGCTTTCGCAATCCTCAAGAGACAGACAACTTAATCCGGCGCGTCCGCGCGGCCAACTGCAACGCTGTTATCGTGCAGATGCGCAAGCGGGGCGACGCGCACTATTTTTCTCTGCTCGAGCCATGGGCGGCCAATCATCAAGAGGGCTACGATGCGTTGACGGATCTTATCGCCAAGTGCAGAGCCGCTGAGCCGCGGATTCAGGTGCACGTTTGGACGAACTGCCATCCCATCTGGCCAGCAGCCAGTTGGCCGCCCGATCCCAAACACGCATTAAACCGAATGCCGGAGATTCAGACCGAGGATGTTGACGGCAACCGTCGGACGGAAGTTGGCTATGGGTTGGATTGGGGTCATCCACAGGCGTCGGATTGGCTTTATCGGGTCTATATGGACATTGCCCGTCGGTTCGATGTGGACGGGTTGCATTTTGACTACATTCGCTATACCGGCGAGCAGTGGGGCTATAACCCGGTCAGCGTCGAGCGATTCAATCGAGCTCATGGACGGTCGGGCATTCCTGCCAAGGACGATCCGGCGTGGAAGCAGTGGCGGCGGGATCAGGTAACCCAATTGGTGCGCAAGATCTATGTGGGCGCCGCGGCCGTCAGGCCCTCGATCGTCGTCAGCGCGGCCCTGATTACTTGGAACAACGGCCCCGTTCGGGATGAGGAGTGGACGAACAGCGCGGCCTATCGAGCGGTCTTTCAAGATTGGCGCGGCTGGATGGAAGAGGGCATCTTGGATTTGGCCATTCCAATGGTTTATTACGCTCGGAGCAACGAACGGTACCGCGGCTGGTACGAGAACTGGGTGCGTTTTATCCTGCGACATCAGTATGGCCGTCGGGCTGTCATCGGGGTTGGCAATTACTTAAACTCGATCGAGGATACGATTTACCAGATTGGGTTTGCGCGAGAGGGCGGGAAGGCGCTGGGCGTCAACTTCTTCTCTTATGCGGCGACACGGCGAGAGGGAACGGAGTACGCCATGCACGACGAGGGTTTCTATAAGGCGATGGGCGATTACTTTGGTCCGCCAGTACCTGCCCCAGAACTTCCGTGGAAAGTCGAGCGGACGGTCGGCCATCTGCGCGGCGCGATCGTCAATGGCGACTTGGAACCGTTAGATTGGGTCGAAGTACGGCTTACAGATCGAGACAGCAGGGTCCGGACGACGCGCACGGACGGATGCGGCGCTTATGCGTTTGCCAACTTGCCGCCCGGTCGATACCGTCTTCAAGTGGGAGAGATCGACAGCGTTTTCTTGGTTTCCGAAGGATTAGTCTCGACCGTCAATCTCTTGACGGACAGAGAGAAGTTAGTGAGCAACATCGACGACTTGCCGGGTGTGAAGAAGGGCTCGGACGTTGTGCTGATGGACAAGCGGGTGGTCTTTGCCGACGTGGAGTTGGGGCAGATCATCGTCGAAGATCTCATGGGGAGCAAGCGGCTCACCGTCGGTGCTCGCACCAAGATACCGCTAACGCAGGGCGATCTCGTCGCGTTATCTTTCAAGGCGGGCGATTCGGCTGCAAAGGTACAATTCCTGACGGCAGATAGGCCCGCCAATGCAGCGCAGGGGGGCGGACGATGATAATCGCAATGGGACACGGGGCGACGGAAGATCAGATCAGGGCGGTGCTTGAGCGCATTCACGACGAAGGGCTCAAGACCGTAACGCTGCCGGGCGGGGATCGGATCGCCATCGGCATCCCCAGCGCGATCGAACCGGACGTACGGGCGCGTTTGGACGAGGCTCTGAGCGCGATGGACGGCGTCGATCATGTCGCGCACGTCTCTCGCCCGTACAAATTGGCCGGCAGAGAGTTTCATCCGCAGATGAGCATCGTGCGCATCAATGGCGTAGAGATCGGGGGCGATCGTGCCGTTGTGATGGCCGGGCCGTGCGCGGTCGAGTCGCACGAACAACTGTTGGAGGCCGCGCGCGCGGTGAAGCAGGCCGGAGCCAGTATCTTGAGGGCGGGAGCGTATAAGCCGCGCACGTCGCCCTACTCCTTTCAGGGTCTGCACGACAAGGGTCTGAAAATTCTGCAGGAGGTCGCCAAGGATGTCGGACTTTTGTCCGTTACCGAGGTGATGGGGCCGGGCGATGTGGAACTCGTTGCCGAACATGCCGACATCCTACAGATCGGCGCGCGCAACATGCAGAACTATCCTCTGTTGATTGCGGCTGGCAAGACGCAGAAGCCGTTGCTGCTCAAGCGGTCTCCCAGCGCGACGATCGACGAATGGCTAGGCTCGGCCGAGTATCTTCTGGCTCAAGGCAACGAGCGAGTGATGCTGTGCGAGCGGGGAATTGTTGCGATCGATCGCACCTACGCCCGAAACACGCTGGATTTGAACGCGGTGCCAGTGATCAAGCAGCACTCGCATTTGCCGATTATCGTCGATCCCAGCCATGGCACGGGGCATAGTCGATATGTGGCTGCGATGGCTTTGGCGGGATTGGCGGCGGGCGCGGACGGTCTGATGATCGAGATGCATCCCCATCCCGAGAAGGCGCTTTCGGACGGCGCGCAATCGCTGACGCCAACGGCCTTTGCCGAATTGATGGCGCAAGCCTCGCAGCTGTGCCAGACGCTAGGCCGCACGCTTGGTTGATGCGGGCGATCATTCTGGGCGGCTCGGGATTTATCGGTCGAGGTCTAGAGAACGGGTTCGACGAGCGGGGATGGGAGACTTTCATCTTAACTCGGCGCGAGCCGAAACGCCCAAACGAAATCCAGTGGGACGGGGTATCGGGCGCCGCTTGGGCTGACTTGGTCGACGAATCGACCGTCCTTGTCAACTTGGCAGGTGCGTCCGTCGCGCAACGGTGGACGCCCGTTGTGCGGCAGTTGCTGAAGGACAGCCGCGTCTTGCCGTCCAAGGCGATGGTGGAGGCTTGTGCGGATCGGCGTCCTGCGATGGTCGTACAGGCGTCGGCCATTGGGATCTATGGCCCGTCGGGAGACGAGGCGACGGAGGATACTCCGCCGAGCGACGACTTTCTAGGTCGGTTGGCAGTCGAGTGGGAGGAGGCTTCTGCTCCATTCGACCAGATGGGCGTGCCACGGGCGATTGCGCGGATCGGCATCGTGTTAGAGAAGGACGGCGGAATGCTGGGGAAGATGGCGCCGCCGTTTAGATTCTTCGTCGGGGGGCCGTTGGGCAACGGACGGCAGTGCATTCCGTGGGTGCACCGCGAAGATTTGGTTCAAGCGTTGCTCCTCATGATCGATAGACGGCTCGCCGGGCCTTACAACATTGTCGCGCCCAATCCGGTCAGTATGGACGAGTTTGCCCGAACATTGGGCAAAATATTGGGGCGTCCTGCACTTTTTCGAGCGCCTGCGTTCGTTCTGCGGGCGATGTTTGGCGAGATGGCGGACTACACGATCCTAGCCGGTCGGCCTGTCAGCGGACAGAAGTTGACGGATGCCGGTTTTCAGTACCGATACGAACGGCTTGAGGAAGCATTGAGGGCGATCTTTAGCCGTTCATCAGAGGCCGCTTGACCGTATCGATAACGACGGTTGCGTCTCCCGTCGCTCGCGCCGTTGCCAATCGAGCGCGGTCGCGATAGATCAGGAGCGCTTTTTTCATCGTGTTGGCAAAGAGTTCTCGGCTGAGCGCCATAGACTTGACCGGGTCGGTGCGATAGGTGAACTGGTCCTCGCCGAACCAGCCGTCGTAGCCCGTGTCGATGGCCGCGTAGCAGAACTCGGCCAGTCGCCACAGGTCGTCTGTGCCGGTAATGCGATCCTCGTCGTTCGAGTTGTACTTGGCCGCATTGATGTGAAAGTTGTTGATAGGCACTCCGATGCGTCTTAGCAGGTAGAGGCTGTCTGCAGGAGTGTTGCCGACCATCTGTTCATGGCCATAGTCAATCACAACGCCCATCGCGTTTGCGCCAAGCCCTTGGTTGACCAGATGCGCCGCCCAGGCCGCTTTGGCAGTCGTGTTCAGGATCATATTGCCCTCGCGCGGCTCCTTTTGCTTGGCTTCGACGCTGAACTTGAGGCCCTTTTCGCTCGCAGCCTTAGCGATTTGGGAGCAACCTTCCAAAAACCAGTCGAACTGCCTGCCGTAATCGACCTCGAAACAGTAGTCCCAGCCGTCCGATCCGGGCCACAGTTGCACCATCGGGCATCCCATTCGCTCGGCGAGGCCAACGACCTCTAGACAATATTGGATTGCTTCATAGCGTCGCGTGGGATCGGGATGGGTGATGCCCCCAACGCGCCACTTTGCATGAGTCCAGACATTGATGTTCATGTTGGTGGCGATCACGTTTTGGGTTTCAAGAACGTGTTTGGCCGCTTCTTCCAGCTCTCTATCGAACGTCAAATCTTTGCGTCGAAAGAGCGTGTCGCTCAGTTCGATGCCCTCGACGCCCGCTTCAGAAACGCGACGGATGTCGTGCAGAACCCCGTGCTGGAACTCAGGATCCTCGGTATAGGATTTGCAGAACCGGTCGGAGAAATCGCCCGCGCACCAATGGCCGGCAGAGAATCGAATGTCGAAGGTCTTCAAGAGTTCGGTTACCCGGTCGCCTTCTAGGTAGCCGGAAAAGTCGGTCTCCAATCGTGCCAGGTTGCTTTCAGTCGTCTGCATCGGTCGCCTCCTTGTTCAGCAGCCTTTCAGCATACCGCGCCAGCACGTCGGCTTCAAAGTTCAGGGTGTCGCCTTGTCTGCGGTCGCTTAGATTGGTAACGTCCCAAGTAGTCGGCACGACCCAAACCGAAAAATTTGCCTCACAGACCTCTGCGACGGTCAGACTGATGCCGTCCAATGCGACCGATCCTTTTCTCGCGACATATTTGGCAAGGCTTGGGTCTTGCAGGCGCATTTTCAATTCGCGCCCGTTTCCGTGTTCATCGATAGCGATCAGCTCAGCTAAGCCATCGACGTGCCCCATGACGAAGTGGCCGCCGAGTCGCGAGGTCGGGGTAAGGGATCGCTCAAGGTTGACCCGAGCGCCGATGTCGATCGTGCCGAGGTTGGTCAAGCGCAAGGTCTCATGAACGGCGTCGAAAACAAGCGTTTCCGAGTTACAGGCCACAACCGTCAGACAGACGCCGTTCACGCAGACGCTGTCCCCTTTGTCGCACGGATAATCGGGGGCCGCGATTGCCAGCCGAGCCCCGCCGCCTTCGTTTGCAGCTCTCTCGATGAGCCTGCCCGTTCTTTCAACAATTCCGGTGAACATTCGGAAAATATTCTGACATACCGTGCTATAATCTGAGTTAGGTCGGCATTAACAGATTCGGCATCAAAATCTATCGCTCAGGAGGGCGAACAATCATGCGGTGGCATAAAAGTTTCATCGCTTCGATGCTGTTGTCGGCCGCGGTCTGCGCGGCCATCGCCCAGCCGTTCATCAACGGGACAGGCTTCGAGCCTCCCGCCTACCTTGGAACGCAGTCGGGACAGATTTTGACCAACCAGGATGGTTGGTTTTTGCCCGCTGGCAGCATGGACTTCTCCGTCTATCGTTACGCTGGAAATGGGCTCAGCCTGGCTAACAACCCGCAAGGTCAGCTTCAGTTTATCGCAGCGCAGAACCAGGGCAACGGCCTTTTTCCCAGGGCGCAACGCTTCTTCAACTTCTCCCAAGGCGACGTGTGGACCCTTTCGTTCCATACCGCAGCGCACTACCTAGGGCCGATAGGCTTCAACGCGAACAACCTTTCCAGTTTTTCGTTACAGCCATTGCCAAATCCAGCAAGTCCAACGACCAAGGCGTTCATTGGACTGAACGTTTGGGCGGCGCCGAACTCGGACGAGAACGCTGGGTGGTATGCGGCCATCTTGGCCTACAACGCGGCCGGGGGCCAATACGACGCGGACCCAGGGACGCCAGAGCTTGATCTCCCTGCGATTGGCCCTTTAGCGATCAATCGCTGGCACCGCCATTCCTACTCGTTCAGCCTTTCGACGAATCGGTTCCTTCACATGTCGATCACCGACTTAGACACGAGGGCCGTTGTCGTGATGCGGCCGACCGACATCTATTTAGGCGGCGGAGCGGCCTCGACCTTGCCCAATCCCGACCAGTTCCGTTTCTTTGTAGGCGGCGGCACCGGTACATCGCCCGGAAATATCATGGCGTGGGACAACGCGGTCTTTGTTCAAGGCCCGGCCATTCTGCCTGGCGACGATCACCTTCGCACCGTTGCAGGCAGCACTGCGGACATCCCCGGAATCGGCACAGTCGAGTTCAGGGGGATTCCCGACCTCGTGACGTTCGGCAATGCTGACACGTTAGTGAGGCGTCTAGATGCAGCGTACTTGGCAGGGGCCGGCACCGAGGATGTTGTGCCGATCGAGTTTGTCCAGTTGCACCTTCAGAGCGTCAATCCGGTTCCGTTCAACGGCACGCTGTACGACGTGTTTGTGAAGTTGGATCCGGATCAGCGATCGTTGGGCACGGCGACGATTCATCAAAACGCTGCCAACGACAACGGAGCCGCGCCGGAGGGCACGATTCACGTCGAGTTCCACCTCAACACCGATGTGCTGTTCCGCGCGGTCGATAATCCGAACAACCAGTTCAGCATGAACATCGACAATCAGCGGTTCCATAGCGAGGTTCCGTCCGATTGGAGCTACGATCCCCATCCGCCCTTTCCCGGCTCGTCTAAGTTTGGTTTGGTCGGCCCGGTCGAAGAGAAGCACTTCGAGATGGAGTGGTATCACAAGGTCAGGCAGGCTCAATTGACGGGCGCTGGCGATGCGAACGGCAACGGCTGTGTGGACGACACCGATCTGGCTATTGTCCTCGAGGCTTTTGGCAAGAGTTGTCCGTTAGGCTACCGTTGCATCGGCGATGTAAACCAGAACGGCATCGTGGACGACGTTGACCTGGCTATCGTGCTAGAAACTTTTGGACAAGGGTGTTAGTCGGGAACTGGCCGGGGATCACTCCCCGGCCAGTTCGCTTAGTATGGGTCCGATTGAGTTTAGGGCAGTCTCAATCTTGCTCGTGTCGCGGCCGCCAGCTTGAGCAAAGTCGGGTCGCCCGCCTCCTCCTCCGCCCGTCATCTCGGCTAATCTCTTAACGATGTCGCCCGCCTTCAGCCCCTTGGCGATCGCGTCCGGTTTGCATTTGACCACCCAGAGCGCCTTGCCGTCCGCGTTCGATACGCCGATCGCGACGCTGGCTCCTTGGTCGGCCAGGGCATCGACCGCGGCGCCTAGGCTCTTGGAGTCGGCGCCGCCCAACTCAATTTGAGCGACTTGCAGTCCTGCGACGGCGATTGTCGTCGCTTCGCGGCTCTTGCCGACCGTTTGAGAGGCTCGCAGGCGCTGAACCTCCCGTTGTTCTTCCTTTATCCGATCTTTCAGCCGTTCGATCGCTTTGGGCAGTTCAGCTACTGTAGTCGATGCCAGATGGCTTGCCTCTTCAAGGGTCGCTTCGCGTTCTGACAGCCAATTCAAGAGCGCTTCGCCGGTCAGCGCTTCGATTCGCCTTACGCCGGACGCCACGCTGCCTTCGTGCACGATCTTGAAGAGCCCAGCTTGGATGGCGTTGCCAAGATGCGTGCCGCCGCACAGTTCGAGCGAAAAACCCGGAATCTCCACCATCCGCACCGAATCGCCATACTTCTCCCCAAAAAGCGCCATTGCGCCGCGCTCTCGGGCTTCGGAGAGGGGCACGTTCTCGTGGATTATAACGGGGCTTTCGGCCAATATCTGCTCGTTCACCATTCGCTCGACTTTGGCGATTTCGTCCTTTGTCATCGGCGCGCCGTGGGTAAAGTCGAAGCGCAGGCGGTCTGGCGCGACGAGCGACCCGGCCTGGCTGACATGCTTTCCCAGGACATTGCGCAGAGCCGCATGAAGCAGATGGGTCGTCGTATGGTGGCGCATGATGCGTCGGCGACGCTCAAAGTCGATCGCCGCTCGCACAGCTTGGCCTCTGCTTGCTGTGCCTGTAACGATCTCGGCATGATGAAGGTGGAAGCCGTCTCGCTTCTTGGTGTCCAAAACTCGAACGATCAGGCCGTTGGTGGAAATCTCGCCCGTGTCTCCCACCTGCCCGCCCGATTCGGCATAAAAGGGCGTCTGGTCTAAGACGATCTCAACCGTTTGGCCCTGTTGCGCCGAATCAATCAAACTACCGTTCAGAACGATGCCGACGATCGTGGCTTCGGAGACTTTATCGGTATAGCCGACGAAGTGCGTTTCGCCGTGCGCCTTGGCCAATTCGGCCAACGCTGTGCCCGCATCTACGAAGAGCTGGCTGCTCATACCGCCCGCTTCTCTCGCGCGTTGGCGCTGCGCTTCCATAGAAGTCTCAAAGCCTTGTTCATCGACCGTAGCGCCTCTTTCGGCGGCCACTTCGCGGGTCAGTTCCAATGGAAATCCGTAGGTATCGTAGAGCATGAAGGCCGTTTCGCCCGATAGTTGGCCGCCTTCCTCTACCTCTGCCAGGGCTTCTTCTAACCGAGCCAGTCCGGCGGCGACCGTGTGCAGGAATCGCTCTTCCTCTGTTTGCAAAGTCGTGGAGATCAGTTCTTTTCGCTGCTCTAGTTCGGGATATTGATCGCCCAACGCCTCAATGACGCCTGGCAACAGATCGGCTAGAAAGGGCCTCTTTAGGCCTAAAGCCCTTTGCCCGCGCAGCGCTGCGCGGCGAATGATGCGCCGTAGAACATAGCCGCGTCCCTCGTTTTGGGGAAGCACGCCGTCGGCGATGCAAAAGACCGCTGCTCGCGTATGGTCGGCGATCAGTCGAAAGGCCGCGTCGCTCGCTTCGCTCTGGCCGTATCGATGTCCGGACAGTTGCTCAGTCAGACGGATAATCGGCATGAAAACGTCGGTCTCAAAGACCGATGGAAAGCCGGAAAGCACACAGGCTGTGCGCTCGACGCCCATGCCGGTATCGATGTTTTGTTTAGGCAGCGGCGTTAGGACGGGTTCGCCGTTCTTTTCCGTGCGTTCGTATTGGATAAAGACGAGGTTCCAGATTTCTAACCATCGGCCGCATTCGCAGGCAGGACCGCACTGGGGATTGCCGCACTCTTGGCCGGGGGCGGTGTCGTAGAATATCTCAGAACAGGGGCCGCACGGGCCGTTCGGTCCCTCGCTGATGACGTTGGCCGGCCAATAGTTCGCATCCTCGTCCAGCCGCCAGATGCGCTCTTTTGGGATACCGATCCCGTTGTTCCAAAGGTCGAAAGCCTCGTCGTCGTCCTTAAAGACGGTGAACTGGAGCCGATTCGGATCGAGCTTTAAGCGCTCGGTAAGGAACTCCCACGCCCAAAAGATTGCTTCGCGCTTGAAGTAATCGCCAAAGCTAAAATTGCCCAGCATCTCGAAGAAGGTGCAGTGCGAAGCGTCGCCGACCGATTCGATATCCGTCGTTCGAAAACACTTTTGAGCGGTAGCCGCCCGGGGGTGCGGGGGTTGCGCCGTGCCCAAAAAGTAGGGTTTGAACTGCACCATTCCGGCGCTGGTAAACAGCAAAGAAGGATCCTGCGGAACCAAGCTGTCCGAGGGCATCAACCGGTGGTCCTTCTCTTGAAAGAACTCAAGAAAGGCCTTGCGCAAAGAGCGGGCGTTCCAGGTCATTTGAGCAGGAGAGTTTACCCGACGCGCGCCCTTGACATCGATGGGGTAGAATATACGTCCTGTGTCTGGCGCGAGCGTCTTGCGCCGTCCAGAGGTGATAATCGGATGATAACAAACATTGATCGACCCATGGTAACTTGCTTAGCGAGCGAGCCGACCTATGGAAAGTTCGAAGTACTGCCGTTAGAGCGCGGGTATGGCGCCACGCTGGGCAATGCCATGCGCCGCGTTCTGCTTTCGTCCATCCCGGGCGCGAGCGTAACGGCCATCAAGATCGAAGGCATTTTGCACGAGTTTGCCCCTATTCCCGGCGTTAAGGAAGACGTCGTGCGGCTGTTGATGAATCTGAAGAATCTGTCGCTGGTCGTTCATCGGCGCGACGCTTCGGACGATGAGCCGAGAGTTTTGAAGCTGGACGTTAAGGGCGCCGGACGCGTAACTGCGGCCGATTTGCGCGCTCCAGCCGACGTCGAGATCTGCAACCCGGAACTCTACCTGTGCACGATGAGCGACAAGAAGGCTAGGCTTTCACTCGAAGTCTATGTCGAGGTTGGTCGCGGCTATGTAACGTCGGATCAGATGGACACTTTTCGCGGTCGCATCGGCGTGATTCAGGTGAGCGCGCTCTTCTCTCCGGTTCGCCGAGTGAACTACTTTGTCGAATCGACCCGCGTCGGCGAGCGGACCGACTATGACCGTTTGGTGCTCGAGGTTTGGACCAACGGCGCTGTCAAGCCCGCCGATGCGATCTCGCAGGCTGCCCGACAGCTCCAACAGCAGGTCGCCATCTTTACCGGCTTCGAAGATTATTCGGCCGAGGCCGCCGTTATGGTGGAACCGCCTGCCGAAGCGCCCGAATCTTTGGTGCCCGACATCAAGATCGACGAGATGAACTTCACTCAGCGGCCCTATAATCGCTTGAAAAGCGCGAACATCAACACGCTCCGCGATCTGGTGTTGTGGAGCCCGAGCGAACTGATGAACATTCGCAACTTTGGCGAGGCCGCTCTAAAGGAAGTGCGGGAGAAGGTCGAGGCTATGGGCTTCAATCTGAAGAACGACAATTCGACGAGCGAGGATGATGAATTATGAATCACGGCATTTCTCAGCGAAAGTTAGGTCGTCCGGGCGATCAGCGCAAAGCGCTGCTGAGGGGCTTGGTGCGTTCGCTCTTCATCCATAGCACGATCGTGACTTCGGTTACTCGCGCAAAGGAAGCGCGAAAGATCGCCGAGAAGCTGATCACCACCGCCAAGACGGATACGCTACAGGCGCGGCGAGAGGCCAGGAAGTTTCTGGTGGACGAGGATCTGGTGAAGTTGTTGTTTGACAACATCGTCAAGCGTTACGAAACGCGCAATGGAGGCTATACCCGCATCGTTCGGATAGGGCCTCGGCGCGGAGACGCCGTAGAACAAGCGGCGCTGAGCCTGTTAGATTGACAATTTGTCGCCATGCGCAGGCTGGCGATGGCTGTAGAATACGACGGAACCGATTTTCACGGTTTTGCCGCACAGCCTGATCTGCGCACTGTGCAAGGGACATTGACCGATGCGCTCGAGCGGTTGCTCGGTTGCTCGGTCGAGGTAACCGGCGCCGGACGCACGGACGCAGGAGTGCACGCCAAGGGGCAAGTGGTCGATTTTGCAACCGAGGCGAGCATTCCCGCAAAGCGGGTCGCCCGAGCGATCAATCGGCTACTGCCGGTCGATCTGCAGGCGATCAAGGCTTGGGAGGTTGCTGAAGATTTCAGCGCGCGCTTCTCGGCCAAGAGCCGGATCTACCGGTATCGCCTCTACACGGGGAGGCGGGCGTCCGTTTGGAAAGCGCGGTATGCGTGCTGGTTTCCTTACGAGGTGGACGCAGCGATGGCGCAGACGGCGGCAGAGATGTTGGTGGGGGAGAAAGATTTTCGCGCGTTTTGCGCGGATTGGTCGGAACGAGAGAACTTTGTGCGAGAAATCTATCGCGCAGAGGTTAGACGAAAGGGCTCGTTCATCGATCTGGAGTTGGAAGGCACGGCCTTTATGAAGGGCATGGTGCGGCTGATCGCAGGCGCAGTCTTTCTGGTAGGGCGAGGGTCGAGATCGCTCGATTGGATGGGCGAGCTGGTGGCGAATTCGCGGCGAGCCAGCCTCATGATGCCGCCGCAGGGTCTGTGTTTGATGAAGGTGCGGTACTAAGTTGGAGGAACGAGATGCATCGGACATATGTGGCTAAACCGGATGAGATAAACAGGACTTGGTGGGTAGTGGACGCGGAGGGCATACCCGCGGGCCGTCTGGCGGTCGATATCGCACGGCTGCTTCAGGGAAAGCACAAGACCACGTTTACACCCCACATGGACACCGGCGATTGTGTGATCGTGATCAACGCCGACAAACTGGCGCTGACGGGCAACAACAAGCGGGGCGAGGAACTGTTCCGGCATTCGCAATACCCGGGCGGTCTGAAATCGATCACTCGGGGCGACCTGATGGCAAAGCGGCCCGACAAAATGTTGCAGCGCATTGTGAGCGGCATGCTGCCCAAGACGCGATTGCGACCGCGCATGATGAAGCGATTTAAGATCTATTCGGGCGACGCCCATCCGCATTCGGCGCAAAACCCGCAACCGATCAGTTTCAACAAGTAACGGAGAACAAAGCATGAGTCAAACTTATCCATATGGCACTGGGCGACGAAAGTCGGCCATCGCGCGCGTCTGGATCATGCCCGGACAGGGCAAGATCACGATAAACGGGCGCGAATCGGCCGAGTATCTGCGGCGAGCGGTGTTAGAAAAGGTCATCGACCAGCCCTTCCGAGTCTTGGGCGTTGAGGGCCAGTACGACGTGAAGTGCACGGTGAAAGGCGGCGGTACCACCGGTCAGGCCGGCGCCATTCGTTTGGGCATTGCTCGAGCGCTTCAGGTTTCCAATCCCGACTTCCGCGCTGTGCTGAAGGAGAGCGGGCTGCTGACGCGAGACGCCCGAGAGAAGGAGCGAAAGAAGTACGGTCGCCACGGGGCGCGCCGTGGCTTCCAGTTTGTAAAGCGGTAAGATTCTTGTATGAAACGAGCGCTGCGCTCGACCCTTATCTATCTAGCGATGGGGCTGTGCGCCGCGCTCTTTCTAGTTCCTCTGGCTTTTATGGTCTCCACATCGCTCAAGCCCGATGGGGAACTGTTCACCGAGACCTTCGCTTGGATCCCCGATCGCTTGGCATGGGAGAACTACTCCAAGGCGATCGAGGTGTTTCCGTTCTGGCTCTATCTGAAGAACACGCTTATCATCTGCGTCTTCACGGTGTTTGGCACGGTCGTTTCGTCGCTCTGCGCCTCGTATGCCTTTGCCAAACTGCGCTGGCGCGGATCGGGATTCTGGTTCGCGGCGATGCTGGCGACGATGATGCTGCCTCCTCAGGTAACGTTGCTTCCCGTCTTCCTGATTTTCCGAAAGTTGGGCTGGATCGACACTTTTCTGCCTTTGATCGTGCCGACGTTCTTTGGCAGCGCGTTTTCGATTTTCCTTCTGAGGCAGTTTATGTTGACCTTGCCCAAGGAGCTGTCCGACGCCGCACGGCTGGACGGTTGTAGCGATTGGCAGATTCTTTGGCGGATCGTGGCGCCGCTCAGCCGCCCCGCGATCGTAACGGTCGGCCTCTTTGCGTTTGTATGGAGCTGGACCGATTTTATGGGGCCTCTCATCTACCTCAACGACGCTGAGAAGTTCACATTGGCAGTCGGCTTGCAGTTCTTTTTGGGGCGGCACGGCGAGCAGTGGAACTTGCTGATGGCAGCGGCCGTGATGGCAACCCTGCCCGTTGCCGTGCTTTTCTTTTTTGCGCAAAAGAAGTTTGTGCAAGGCGTGGCGACGACCGGCCTGCGCGGATAGTTAGATCAGGCCCTTTGCTTTGGCGGAAGCATAGGCGGCGACCAATTCCTGCGGCGCTCGCTCTGGCTCTGCGTCTACGACCCATGCGCCCAGTCGTCGCAGGGCCGCCGCGACCGTGTGTCTGTCCTCTACGATCTGTGCGGCGACGGCTCGTTCGTACAGTTTAGCTTCGCTATCGGGAGATTGTCGGGCAATTTCGTCTATGTGCGGATCGGCGATGGCGACGCACAGCACGAAGTGTCTTCGCTGAAGCGCGGCTACCGCCGCCAAAAGCCGCCTTGAGGATTCGACATCGGCATAATCCGTGAAGAGCGCGATCAGCGAGCGTTTTTTCCAACGCTGGCCCAAGTAGCCTGCCAGCATCGCATAATCGGCTTCGGCAGGGCGAGGCTGCAAGGCTCTGGCCGCCTCCGCTATAATGCCCATTGCTCGTCGGGATCGACCCGGCATGACAAAGCGCTCGATTTCGGTCGAAAAGGCGACGAATCCGACCTGGTCGCCCGCTTCGATGGCAGCCGTGGAGAGCATGATGGCCGAATCGAGCGCAGCATCAAACTTCCTCATGCCTTGCGATTCGCCCATCATGTTTCGTCCGCAGTCCATGGCCAATAGAACGTTCTGATTACGCTCGATTCGGTATTGCCGGACGATCGGTTTGCCTCTGCGAGCGGTGGCGCGCCAGTCGATGTTGCGAAACGGGTCGTCCTGCTGATACTCGCGCAACGATTCGAACTCCGAGCCTTGCCCACGGCTGCGCAAAGGACGCGAGCCGGCCAGACGCTGCAGTCCGCGCCGAGAGAAGGGCGCCATCTGCCGCACCGCCCGCAGGCTGGGAAAGACCCGCGCAGTCTGCCGGAGGGGAACTCGATAGGCGCCTGCGACCAATTTCCATGCGCCTTCAACTCGTAAGAAAACATCTTCGAACCCATGATCGCCTCTTGTCTGAGGCGTTACAGAATAGGCAATTTCGGCCCGACCGCGTTCTGGCAGTTCGATCCGGAACTCTCTCTGGCCGAAGCGAAAGTCCAAAGGCGGTTCGTCTCTGAGCCGAATCTTAAGTGGTCGATCGACGCTCGATGCGATGGTGAGCGAGACAGGATGTTCGTCGAGACAGCCCATAGGGTCGTCGATAATCCGTTCAATTCGGATCGAATCCGCGCCGGGCAGGCGCAACCAATCGACAAGAATGGCGCACAGAAAGAAAAAGTCGAGCAAACCGACCAGAGCCAGCAACGGTTTGAGCCAAAAGGCAAGCAGGATGAGCAGGACGCAAAAAGCCAGCAGCGCCCAGGCTCTAGGAAGAAAGATCACCCGAGTGGAAGGGGAGGGTGGCTCCCTCCCCTATGCCGTTCGCCTACCAGCCTAAGCGAAGCTTCTTGAAGCAAGGGCCCCATTGGTCTTCGTCCATGATGCCCTCGATCTGCATGCGGCATTGCCAGACCGTTTGTTCGCCGCAGAGCCTTCTGTAAGGACCTTGCTCCAAGCACCACGGCGTGCGGGGCGACGATTGGATCGGGTTGTGATTGGTGATCATGGCGTAGCAACCTTCGTACTGGGCGCCGTACGCCGTCGCCTTTTTACCTTTGATCGCCTTGGAGTGGCCGTCTGCCAAATTGGCGTTCAAAAACTCATTGTGTCTGGCTTGCAAAGGAATGCCATAAACGCCGCTCTGTCTATCCATGCCGATGCCGGTCGCTCGCACGGAGCCGCAGTTGCCGGCAACTACGGCCAAGTCGCCTTCCAGATTCAGGTAAGTCTCGGCCGGATAGGGGATAAGCGCAAGGCTGACCGCTGGATAGCCGTTGCTGATGGGGGCGGCGGCGCCAGGGGGAAAGATGTCGAAGTTGAACATGTAGCCAACGTTCTTGAACTGGCCGCACTCGCCCGCCTGCCAACTGATGGGCGGCACTCGGAACGTCGAATCGATGTTGATGCCCAGACTGTTCGAAGGACACTCGTAGATCGCCGTGTTCTTAATGTAAGGCGTTACGGCCGATACCAAGGAAAAACCGCAGACCTGGCCGGCTGGATTGGTCATTCGGTAGACGGCCATAGGCAGATGTTCGTCCCAATCGGTGCTGTAGGACAGCGTGGCCGTGGCTATCTGTCGAAGGTTGCTCAAGCACTGGGTCATGCGGGCTTTTTCTCGAGCTTGAGCGAACACGGGGAACAGGATGGCGGCCAATATGGCTATGATCGCAATGACCACCAGCAATTCGATGAGTGTAAAAGCAGAGCGTTTCATTTTTCTTTGCTCCCTCCCATTGGCGCAAGATCGGGCGCCAAACGTTTAGTGATTCGACCGCTCGACGCCCCTATCCTGCAGGACTTGCCGGCAATTTTAGCAGCCCGACATGCCAAAGTTCGTTAGGACGATGGCCAGGTCGGTGTCGTCGACGAGACCGCTGCCGTCAACATCGGCGTTCGCGTCGTCAGTGCCAAAGGCCTCGAGCACGATGGCTAGGTCGGTGTCGTCGATCACGCAGTCTCCGTTGACATTGCCCATTGTCTTTGGCACGCTGCCGCCGTACGCGACGAGTTGCATATTGGTCAGTTCGACTTGCGATAGAAATCCCGTGTTGCGCTGACAAAGCAGATAGCCGACGCCGTACAGTTTGTTGTCCGCATCGCCTCCGACTTGAACTCCGGATAGTGATTGGCCGCCAGACAACCGCTCTAACGGATCAGCCGCGCATTCGCGGGACGACAACATCAGGTGATAACGGGTAGTCAGGCTGTCCACTTCAAACGGCACCGGGTTTCCCTCGACTACTACTGTAATACAGAACCCGGGAGCCGGATTGAAGTTCATGTTCCACTTGACTTCGTCATCGTCAACAATCGTTGCCAAGAACGTAACTAAAGTTTCGGAGCCAGGACCCTGGATTGCGCTGATCAATTCGTTCAACGTTACGCGAAAGTCCAAGCCAGTGCCTGAGCCGAGCTCCTGGAATGTGACGGCGATAGGGTTGCTGCTGGTCGTACCGCTACCATTGTAGGCACCGGTAAACAGGTAGTTGCAGTTGGTCAGGCGGAACGACATTCTTCCTCCCGCTCGAAGACAATCGACCAGATCGGCCGACGCGATTGACAAAAGAAACGAGCTCGCGATGAGCAACGACGAAAGCTTCTTGATGCAAGACATCTTCTTTGTTCCCTCCTTCGGGCAAATGGCGCTGACAGATTGTAACCCGGCTTTATGGTAATTGCACCGGGTTTTGCAGAAAACATTCGACGCCGGTATACTCAATTCCTCTATGGACTTTAAGATTAGGCGCGCAATTCTCTCAGATGTGCCCGCTATCCAGCAACTGGTGAACGCTTACGCCGACCAAGGCAAGATGCTCCACCGATCGCTGGACGAGCTTTGTTCGAACATTCGCGACTATACCGTGGCCGATCGGGACGGAGTTTTGCTGGGTTGCGCGGCGACCGAGATCTTTGGCGAAAACTTGGCCGAGGTCAAATCGATCGCTGTGTCGCCCACAGCGCAAAGGATGGGCGTTGGAAGGGCGCTGGTAGAGAAGTGCGCAGAAGATGCCAGGGCGCTGGGCATCGGCAGGCTCTTTTGTCTGACTTTTCAGCCAGAGTTCTTTGAAGCGGCTGGGTTCAAGAGGGTCGAAAGGGAAGCGCTGCCCAAGCGGATTTGGGCAGAGTGCGTCTGCTGTCCGGGCTATCCGGATTGCGGCGAACTGGCCATGGTGATGGAGTTGGGCGAATGAAGATAGATTGGGACGCATACAAAGCACGGTTTATAGCGCCGAGGGACACGATCTATTTGTTGGGCAATTCGCTGGGGCTTTACTCGCCCGAGGCCGAGGCTGGCCTTCTCAAAGCGATCTCGCACTGGCGCGAACATGGGATCAACGGATTTATGGCCGAGGGCGCAGAGTGGTTCGCATGGGCCGAACGGATCGGAGAGTTGTTGGCGCCTTTGGTCGGCGCTAGCGCTCAAGAGTGCGTTCCGGCCAATTCCACAACGGTCAACCTTCATCAACTCTTGGCAACTTTGTACGAACCGATTGGGGATAAGAAGAGGATATTGATCGACCGGTCGGCCTTTCCATCGGACTCTTATGCGGTTCAGAGTTTTCTCGCAGTCCGCGGCTGTCCCGAGGCGCTGAAAGTAGTCGAGCCGGCGGGGCGATTGTTGGACGCCGATCAGATCGTCGAGGCATTGACGGAGGAGGTCGCGCTTGTGCTGCTGCCTGCCGTTGTCTACACAACAGGCCAGCTATTGCCGGTTGAGCGCATTGCGAGGGCCTGCCAAGATCGAGGGGCAACGTTTTTGTTGGACTGCTCGCATTCGATCGGCGCGGTTCCTCATCGCCTGCACGATTGGGGCGTGGACGGCGCGTTTTGGTGTTCCTATAAGTATCTAAATGCTGGACCGGGGTCGCCCGGCGGCCTCTTCTTGCACAGCAAACACTTTGGGCGCCGTCCGGGTTTGGCGGGCTGGTTCGGGTCGGACAAATCTCGCCAGATGGAGATGACCTTTGAGATGATCCCTGCCATGGGCGCAGGCGCGATGCAGATCGGTTCGCCGCCCGTCCTGGCATTTGGAGCGCTGGAGGCCTCTCTCAAGATGATCGACGAGGTTGGCATAGAGAACATCCGCGCGCGCTCGTTAGAGTTGACCGAGCGAATGATCGCGCTTTGCCCGTTGCCCATCGCAACGCCAAGGCTGGCCGATCAGCGCGGCGGGCATGTTTCTATCGTTCACCCGCAGGCGGCAGGAATCCAGGAAGAGTTGCAAAAAAGAGGGGTAATGACCGACTTTCGCAACCCCGATATTGTGCGGATGGCGCCAAATCCGATGTACAATAGTATGGACGAGGTTGAGAGGGCCATGACAATCTTGGCCGGGATTGTATGAAAAGAGCGGGATTTACCTTGATCGAGCTTTTGGTCGTGATCGCTATCATCGCGATTTTGGCCGCCATTCTGTTTCCGGTGTTCGCCGCCGCGCGAGAGAAGGCTCGACAGACGCAGTGCCAAAGCAACATTCGCCAATTGGCCATCGCGAACTTAATGTACGGCAGCGATTGGGATGGCTACTTCGCGCCTGCCGCACAAGACCATTTTGAGCAAGATCGTCGTCGCTGGTTCGGCGCCCGCCAGGCCAATGGGCGCTTCTCGCCGACCGACGGCCCTCTATCGTCTTACTTAAAGGACGGCGGGCGCGTTCGAGATTGCCCGTCTTTCCAGCCAAAGGCCAGCTTTGACGCCGGGACGGGCGGATACGGCTACAACGCGATCGGAATCGGGTCGCGAGTGTGGAAGGTGGGTTACGTCGCGGAGGCGTTTCACGGCTCTTTGGCAGACGCGGAACTGCCCGAGCCGTCTGACGTTGCGATGTTCAGCGACACTGCTTTGGACGTTGGGACCGGCTTGGCGGAGTATGGCTTCTTAGTCGCTCCCGAGGCTGTGATGCGTCGTATCCCGGGCGCAATGCCGAATCTCGATCCGTCTGTGCACTTTCGGCATCAAGGCAACGCGCTGGTAGCTTTTGCCGACAGCCATGTGGAACCGATGAAGATGGCCGGGTCGGTGCAGAGCAGCGGCGTCTATCCGGGCGCCAATCCGCGGCAGAATCAGATCGGCTGGTTCGGCCCCGTCGAAGGCAAAACGCCCTACAGCCCGGGTTAGTCGCGCTTAAACAACTCGATCGCCGTCTTTTCGATGGCGGGCGCGGTCATTCCGTACTTTTCCAGCACGGCTCTCGGCGCGCCCGATTCGGCATATTGACGCAGACCATGAAAGGCGATCTTACAAGGCTTTCGCTCGGCGGCCGACATGGCGACTTGAGCGCCCAGACCCGTCCAAACCAAGTGCTCTTCGACCACCAGAATGCGACCCGTCTCGCGGGCGGCCTGCTCCACAGCATCGTGATCTAACGGCCTTACCGTGTGCATGTCGAGCACTCGCGCTTCGATTCCCTTCTGGCTCAAACTTTCTGCGGCGATGAGGGATTCGCTCACTTGAAGACCGTTGGTTATTATCGTCAGGTCGCGTCCATCTCTGAGTTGAATCGAGCGACCGACATGAAAGTCGCAGCCCTCTTTGTAGACAATGGGCGCTTTGGGGCGTCCGACTCGAATGTAAAAGGGGCCCTCTGTTTCTGCCGCCGCCCGGACGGCCTTTCTTGCAGAGGGCTCGTCGCACGGCAAGATGACGGTGAAGCTGGGCAGCGAGAGAGCAAGGCCTAAGTCTTCGTGCCCCATCTGCGAAACGCCATCCTCGCCGATGGAGATGCCTCCGTGCGATCCGACAATCTTCACGTTGGCGCCCGAATAGTCGACTGCCAGGCGAAGTTGATCGAACCCCTTGCACATGACAAAACAGGCGAAGCTGGATGCAAAAACAACGTTGCCCGCGGCAGCGATTCCGGCGGCCATTCCGACCATGTTCGCCTCGGAGATGCCGACGTTGAAGAATCGATCGGGGAACGCCTTGCCAAAGTGGTGCGTCATGGTGGACTTGCTGAGGTCGGCGTCCAGCACGTAAAGATTGGGCATCTCGCTTCCCAATTCGACCAACGTTTGGCCGTACGCTTCGCGGGTGGCCGGCCCCAATTCAAACTCCATTCGCTCCTCCCGGGTGAGCGTCGATTCTACCCATCTGGTACCCTTGAATCGTGAAGCGGGTTCTATTGGACGGTCGGTTATGGTCGTTGGCGATTAGCGGCGCCATCGTCGCAATAGGGCTGGCTCTGACGCCGTCGCAATCAGGATTCGGCACGCATCGCGAGTTAGGATTTGCTCCTTGTTCCGTACTGTCCGCGACGGGCCGTCCCTGTCCGACTTGCGGTATGACGACCAGCGTATCGGCGACGTTGCGAGGCGATTTTGCTTTGGCCTTTCGGGCTCATCCTTTGGGGATCGCGCTGGCGCTCGGATCGATCGCCGCATTCTTGATGAGCGCATGGGCGCTGGCGCTTTCGCGCCCTATGCCTTTGGCGCCCAGAACGCGCTTAGCGATACTGTTCTTGTTTGCACTGAGCGCTCTGATTTACGGCGGGATCCGGTTCTTTGCGAACGATTAGACGCAAACGCGCTCGACCGTCGCGCTATACTGTTCGATAAAGTCGTCAAGATCCATTTCGGGAATAGAACCTTCTTCGATCAGTTCTTCGAGGCAGTATTCGAGAATGTCGGCTTCCTCATCCATAGAATCGACTTGGCCGATCCAAAGAAGCGGCTTGTCCGCTTTTGGCGGCAAAAAGGCGACGCTTGCCACGCAAACTTCGAGATCATTCATGGTTGGTTGCTGTCCTGCGCTTATCGACTTAGGAATCCATGCGCCCGGGAAGATGCTATAGCCTGCGTGCGAAACATCCCGAACGACCGACTCGAACTCCCGCTCATCAACCACGAGGGTCATCAGCACGTACCCGAGTTGCGGCATGCCTACAGTCAGAATCCATTGGTCGCCATGGGACTGCTCGTAAACGGGCGGTTTTTCCGATCCAAAATGGCGTTTCAGGGCCGACAAGAACTCCTCTGGCGGTACGATCAGTTCCATAATATTCCCTCCGCCTGTGGTTTTCGCCGGTGTTTAGGTCTATCCTGTCGGCGGGTAAACTCCCGTCAGTGATTCCTGACAATGTTACCGCTGTTCTCTTCGATTTGGACGACACGCTGTGCGTCTACGTGGCGGCTGCGATCAGAGCCAGAAGAGAGGCCTTGGCCGATCTGGCTGTGCCCAAGTTTCACCTGCCCCTGGAAACCATCGACAAAGCCTACATGAATCGTTTCAAAGAGGTTCGCAAACTCAAGGACGTTGAGCCGTGGCTGAGCAAATACCTCAAAAGCGGCGAGCCGACGCGAACGGAGACTTTTCGCCTTGCCTTCTCTGACTTGGGATTGGAAGATGCGGCCTTTGCGCGACAGGTCGGCGATCGTTATCTCGAACTGAGAGAGCGCTACATCGAACTCTATCCCGACGCTTTGCCAGTCTTGCAGGCTTTGACGCCTCAGTACAGACTGGGCATCATTACCAACGGGCCGGCCGATACGCAGCGCGAGGAGATTCGGAGACTGAGTATAGAAGGCTGGTTCCAGACCATCTTGATCGAAGGCGAGTACGGCGTTGGAAAACCGGATGCCTCCATCTTTCTTGAAGCATGCCGGCAGATGGAAGCACGACCTCGCGATGCGCTATTCGTAGGCAATTCTTGGGAGCACGACGCGATGGGCGCTGTTGGCGCGGGGCTTTGCGCGGTTTGGCTGAATCGCACAGGAGAAGAGCGGGAAAGGGACGACCGCGTTGTAGAAATCCGATCGTTGCTAGAACTGATACCCGGGTAGATGGAGCTTCGAGAATATGATCGGATGTTCCAGAACGAATCCAGCTACTGGTGGTTCGTCGCCCGGCGCGAGTTGGTTCTGTCGCTGCTCGAACCTTATGCGCCAAATGGCTGGTCGATTCTCGATGCGGGTTGCGGCACCGGCGCAATGGCCGTCGAGCTTCAAAAATGGGGCGATGTTACAGGCGCCGACAGCGAGGAGAGGGCTTTAGAATACTGCCGGCAGCGCGGATTGCGAAACTTGGCGCTATGCTCGGTGGAATCGATGCCCTTTGGCGACGAGCAGTTTGATTTGATCACGGCTTTGGATTTGATCGAGCATGTTGGGGACGACCGGGCGGCGCTCAGCGAGATGGCGCGATGCCTGAAGCCGGGAGGGATTTTGGCGCTTTCGGTTCCGGCTTATCGATTCATGTGGAGCGGGCACGATCTTGCGCTGATGCATAAGCGACGGTATCGGGCAAGCGAGCTCCGAGCCAAGATCGAGGAAACCGGGCTGAAAGTAGAGAAGATTTCCTACGCGCTGATGCTGCTCTTCTTGCCCATTCTTATCGTGCGGCTCTTGGATCGCTGGTTCCGGCGTGGAGAACCGGCGGCCACGGTGCTGCCCGTGCCTATATGGGTAAACCGAATCTTGATATGGCTTCAGCGAATGGAGGCCAAACTGATTCGCAATGTGAATCTGCCCTTTGGCGTCAGCATCGTGGCAATTGCTAGAAAGAACTAACGAGCGTCGTGCACGATTCGGCCGCCCAAGATCGTCATGACCGGCCAGCCTCTCAATATCCAGCCCCCAAAGGGCGTGTTCTTGCTCTTGGACTTAAGGTCTTGAGGCTTGACCATTCGCTCTCGGTCGGGATCGATGACGACGATGTCGGCTGGCTGGCCCGGCGATAGACTGCCCGCGTTCAGCCCAAAGACTCGGGCAGGGGCGGTGGACATGAGTTCGATTAAACGCATCGGCGAGAGCGGATCGCCGTGGCGACGGTTCCATTCGAGCATCAAAGGCAGCGCGGTTTCCAGTCCTACGATCCCAAAGGGCGCTTGGCCCAGCGGCTGCGTTTTCTCTTCGGCAGTGTGGGGCGCATGGTCGGTCGCGATGTGATCGATCTCGCCTTGTATCAGCGCTTGGCTGAGGGCGTCAGCGTCCTTTTGAGTTCGCAACGGCGGGTTCATTTTGGCCATCGTGCCTTCGGCCAGCACGGCTTTGTCGGTCAACAACAGATGGTGCGGGGCGACTTCGCAAGTAATCTTCGCGCCTAATTGGCGGAAATAGCGAATCAGGTCGATTCCGAGGGCAGTCGAGAGGTGTTGGACATGAAGGTGAGCGCCTGTTTCGAGCGCGAGCAAAGCGTTTCGCGCGATATGAATCTCTTCGGCGACGCTCGGCATTCCGGGGACGCCCAGCCTCTCGGCGACTTCACCTTCATGAATGGCGCCGGGCACAGTCAGGCTTTTGTCCTCGCAATGGGTTACGACGGGCAAGCCGACCCGAGCGGCCAAGCGCATGCCTTCGCGCATCATTCGGGCGCTTTGTAACGGGTAGGCATCGTCGCTGACCGCTATGGCGCCAGCCTCTTTGAGCGCCGCATAGTCGGTCAGGCGCTCGCCCGCCATGCCTTCGGTCATTGCCGCGACGACATAGAGCCGGACGTTCTTGGCTCGTTCCATCAGTTGCCGCACAAGTTCGGGGTTGTCAATTGAGGGCGACGTGTTGGGCATACAGGCGACCGAGGCGTACCCGCCCGCTGCAGCCGACATGGAGCCGGTATCGATGTCCTCTTTGTGCGTTTGACCGGGCTCGCGAAAGTGAACGTGCGGGTCGATCAGGCCAGGGCAGACCCATAGGCCGCCGCAATCGATGACCTCGGCGCCGCCAGAAGCGACAATTAAGCCATCATCGACATGCAGGTCGGCCGTCTCGTCGCGCGAGTTCGCCGGATCGATTACGCGCCCGCCGCGCAACAAGAGGCTGCTCATTGCGCTCATTCTACCTTCGATGCCAAAGGTATAATCCCGCCGCCATGTTCCCCTTTGAACCCGACCGAAATCTTCCATCGCCTGGACGACGCTTGCGAAATCTGTGGGCCAGCCAGGAGATTGTCGTCATGCCGGGCGTCTACAACGCGATTTTGGCGCGATTGGTAGAGCGCGCCGGTTTTCCGGCGGTCTATGTCTCGGGCGCGGGCGTAACGAACAGTCTGTTAGGCATGCCGGACACGGCGTTTGTAACGCTGACCGAGATGGCCGAAACGTGCGGCCACATCTGCCGCGCGACCAGCCTGCCTGTGGTCGCCGATGCCGACACAGGCTACGGAGAGGCGTTGCAAGCGGCGCGCGCGGTGCAAGTCTTGTCGGCTTCGGGCTTGGCCGGCATCCATCTGGAAGACCAGGCCATGCCCAAGCGATGCGGGCACTTGGACGGAAAAGAGGTCGTGCCCGCCGAGCAGATGGCCTCAAAGATTCGGGCTGCAGTCAGCGCAAGGCCCGATCCTGATTTTATTATTATCGCGCGAACGGACGCCAAGGCGATCGAGGGGATCGAATCGGCCATCGAGAGGGCTAAGCGGTATCTGGATGCAGGGGCGGACGCTATCTTTCCCGAAGCCCTGACCTCTCGCGGAGAGTTCGAGCAGTTCGCCCAGGCTGTGAAGGCGCCTCTGATGGCGAACATGACCGAGTTTGGCAAGACGCCTCTTTTTACCGCCAAAGAGTTTGCCGAGATGGGCTACAAGATGGCGATCTTTCCCCAAACTCTCTTTAGGGTTATGATGAAGTCGGCGGAAACGGCTTTAGCGGCGCTATCGCGCGATGGGGGACAGGCTTCGCTGATCGATCAGATGCAGACGAGGGCGGAGTTGTATGATCTTTTGTCGTATGCAGAGTACGAGGCGTTTGACAAGAGGATGGGGGAGAGCGAGTAGCCGAAGATGGCGATCAGACAGCGGTTTGGCATTGGCGAATGGTACGGCAGACCCATTCAATTTCTTTCGAACGAGCAACGCGGCGCCAATGCTGCCAATGTGAGCAAAAGCCAGCCATGCCCGTTCAAGACTCTGGGCGCCAATAGAACGTGTACCAAAGCGGGAGGGGTTTGCACTTTACAGAAGTTCTCTCCGATTCGAAGAAGACTGGCGAATATTTGCATGGATCGGAAGGGAACTGTTGGGACACGAAGAGCCGCAAGTGGCAGGTGAAATTGGCTTCCTCGAAGGCGAACGGTCTGATGTCGGTCGAATTGACAACATCTTGGCCGTCGTTCGCGAGGGACGACTTGAATGGTGCGCTCTCGAGATACAAGCCGTCTATTTTTCGGGTCGATCGATGAGTTCTGATTTCATGGCTTGGTCCGAGCATCGATACAGGTATTCGCAGGCCCGATTTTCGCAGCAGCGGACCAAAGAGGCTCATGCCGCAGCTGCAGATAAAGGTTCCTACGCTGCGAAGATGGGGCAAGAAGATGGCCGTAGTGGTTGACGAGCCGTTCTATCGGTCGTTGTCCCCTATGCAGTCTGAATCCGATCCATCCAACGCAGACATCGGCTGGTTTGTGGTCAATTATAAGGCTATTGAGGAGCGGTTCGAACTTGCGCCGAGATTTGTCGTGTACACTACCTTGGAACGCGCTGTTGAGGGGCTTACAGCGGGAAAGCCAGTTTCATTGGAGACGTTCGAGCAAAGGATAAGAAGCAAACTCAGACCGGCAGACAGCTAAGCGATGTTAGCGAGCCATTCAAAGTCTCGACTGATCATTAGCTCGAATTTGACCTCGTGGTGGCTGCTCTTCATCGGCGCTCGCTCCAGTGCCAGCCCATTTCGTGCAGCCAATCGTTCGATTTCGGGCGATTGGTCGTAAGTCATCAATAGCCTCCATTCGCCACCCTTACAGAGTTCAAATAGCTTTGCGTGGTCAACGTGGTTGAAGCGATAGAGTCTTCGCCCAGCCACGGTGTATGGCGGATCGACGAACATGGCGGTCGATGGGTTGTCTGGAGCGCTGGCGATCGACGCCAATCCGTCGCCCTGAATGAACCTTATCTTGTCCCGCATTGCATGTATGGCCATGATTCGATTGGCCAAAGTCGTTGGATACCATCTCGAAGCCAAGCCGCGTCCGTTCTCGCCGCTCTTGATGCGACCCGCGCCCGGCGCCAAGATACCGCTCCTATTGACCCTGTTCAGCAAGATAGCGCGAAAGGCGCGATCAAGGTCGTTCTGACACTCAAAGTGGAGCCACTCGGCCACCGAGTCATGCGACAACTCGAAAGAGACGATTCTCTTGGCTAGGTGCTCTGCATCATGGCTTAGAACGACGCTCCAGACCGCCGCTATGTCGGGGTCGATCTCGGTCAGAACGGCTCTCTCGACCAGACCCTCTGCTACCGCAGTGAGCGACGCAATGCCGCCCCACAAAATGGCTCATAAAATTCACTTATGAGAGCAGGGCCGCTCCTGAGCCATGCACGCACATAAGGCACCATCCAGGTCTTGCCCCCGGGATAGCGGAACACGCTCCGCTGCGGCACTTTGGAGACATTAATGACTGGGACCGTTGGCTTTAAGTCGAAGAGCCGTTGCTGGGGGCTCACTGTAGACGAAAGTATACCCCGCCTACCCCTCAATCTTTCCGACCCTGCGATTGTGCCGCTCGGCATCGGAGAAGGGCGTTTCGATAAAGGCCTTCAAGATGGCGACCGCCATCTCGAAGCCGAGCAGATCTGCGCCCATACACAGCACGTTCGCATCGTTATGATCGCGCGCCATGATTGCTGACAGCGGCTCGTCCACCCGCGCTGCGCGAATGCCCCGAATCCGATTCGCCGCAATGCTCATGCCGATGCCCGTGCCGCAGATGAGGACGCCAAAGCGAGCCTCGCCGCTCGCAACCGCGTTCGCAACCGGCCTGGCAAAGTCGGGGTAGTCGCTCGACTCGCACGAATGGCCCCCCAGGTCGAGCGGCTCCCAGCCCCATTCGCGCAAGACCTCGATCAGTCTCTGTTTGAGCGCAAATCCGCGATGGTCGGCGCCCAGCGCGATCTTCATAGTTTAGCGGTTCGCCTTCTCGACGCGCTCTCTCAGAATCTCAAGCGCTCTCTTCAATTGAGGGTCGTCTTCGCGCTCGGTTCCGTCGTAATCCTCGGGCATCTTAACTTCGATATCCGGTTTGATGCCGCCGCCCACGCGCTCGTTGTTCTCCAACTTGGGATTGATGTCGGTACCGTTCGGCGTCAGATACTTGGCAGTGGTGATCGCAACGGCAGTGTTCTGCAAAGAAATGACGGTTTGCACAAGACCCTTGCCGAATGTAGTCTCGCCGATGATGGGCGCCTTGCCATGATCTTGGATCGCGCCGGTCAGGATTTCCGAGGCGCTGGCGCTGCCGCCGTTGACTAACACGACGAAGGGAACTCGCGCTTTGAACCGACCTGGAATCACGGCTTTCTTTTCTTGGGCGCCGTTCTTGCCTTGCACGATCACGACCGTGCCCTTCTCTAAGAATCGCGACGTAACCTCGACCGCCGAGTCGAGCAGGCCGCCCGGATCGTATCGCAAGTCGAGGATGAATCCTTTCATGCCCTTCTGTTCCGCTTCGCTCATGGCGCGATCGAGCAAGTTAGCGGCCTTTTCGTTGAAGTTCTGAAGATGAATCGTGAAGAGTTTGTTTTCGGGATCGTCCTCATAGAGATCAACCGTAGGGCTAACGATCACGTTCCGAACAATCTCGAAAGTGAGGGGCGCCGGCTCGCCATCGCGCTTGATCGTCAGCACGACTTTGGTGTTGCGTTGACCGCGAATCTGCCTCACGATGTCGTCGAGCGCAGTGTTGTCCAACTTTTTGCCGTCGACTGCGACGATCACATCGCCCTTTTTGATGCCAGCGGCCAATGCCGGGCTATTGGGCAGCGGTCGCTGTACTTTGGCGCCTTCGGGAGCGTCGCGCAACTCGGCTCCTATGCCGACAAAGTCGCCTCGCGTGTCTTCCATCATCCGGCTGAACTCTTTGGGGTCCATAAACCGAGTGTAGGGGTCCTTCAGCACGGCGAGCATGCCTCGAATAGCCGAATAGGTCAACTCTTCCGAAGCGGGCGGTTCTTTATAAGCATGTTTTTGAACCGTTGCCAGAGCGTCTTCAAAGGCGCGCAGCGGCGAGAGTTCTGCCTGGGCAGGCTTTGTAAAACCGCCCTTGATCTTCTCGCCCAGTTCGTTCAGTGCGACGTTGGCCGACAGCGCATCGCCCCGGCTCAGGTCGGTCGCGATGAAGCCGATCAAAAATGCGCAGATGGCGGCGGGAGCGACCAGCAGCGCCTTAATCAAAGCGTATCCACGATTGTTCATGCGATTAACCTCCCACCTTGGCCGTTAAAGTCGAAATAGCTTGCTTGAGCGCCGGGTCGGCAGCCGGATCGCCCATCTTGGTCGGCTTTTCGGCGACCTTTACTTGAGGCTGCACCCCAGTCCCATGAAACTCGGTACCGTCAGGGTTCAGATACCGTCCAAGGGTCAGCGTAAATCCAGAGTTGTCCGAAAGTTTGAAAAGCGCGATTTCCGACGCATCGCCGAACGTGGCCTCGCCGATGAGCGCGGACTTGGCCTGATTCTTGAGCGCAGAGGCCACAAACTCGGCAACGTTGTAGGTACCCTTGTTGACGAGCACGACCATCGGAATCTTGTACGGCTTTGGAGCCGCAACTAGCGAGATCGGGCGCGTTTTGTACGCCTTGTCCGCTCTAAATCGTGCTTGGCCCAGCGCGGTGCCCGGGACGAATCGGCTCAGGAGCTGCTTGGCAGGCTCTATCTGACCACCGGGCGCGTTTCGCAGGTCGAGCACGATGCCCTTTATGTTCGGTCGAAGTTCGTCGATCGCCTTTTCGACAGCCTTGGGAGTGGCGGCGCCCAAAAAGTTCACGCGAACGTAGCCCAGCTTCCCAATCGCTTTATGGCCGACGGGTGCTACGGTCAGTCGCGTAATGGGCGCTTCCAATTTGACGGGCTTGCCCTCACGTATCACCGTCATCGAGACGTTCGTGCTGCCCTTTGCGGCGTCGAACGAGGTCAGTCGGTTAACGGCGTCGCTCAATGTGAGACTGTTCTTAAGCCGCGCGCGCGCCCGTTGATCGGCCTCGCGCAGTTTCTTGAACTCGGCATGTTGCTTTCGCAAAGTCTCGATCTCGTGAAACGGATCGTGCGAGATCACCCATTTGCCGTCCACCTCGTCGATATAGTCGCCCGGCAACAGCCCTGCGCGCTCGGCAGGAGAATTGGGAAAGGGAGCGACCACTTTGAGCATCGTCTTCTCTAAGTCGCCCTCTTTCGCCTGTACAAGTGTGAGCGAAGCGCCGATACCTTCTAGCTTGCCGTTCGCTGCGGCTTCTAATCGAGCCGTCTCGTCCGGTTTGAAGAAGAGACTGTGCGGATCGTTGAGAGAAGCCAGCATCGATTCGAGCGATCCGTGCGCCATTTCGGTCGTGTTGGTCTTCTCGACATACTCTTGCCGAACGAGGAAAAGCACGTTGGCAAAAAGTCGCAGCAGGTTCGCGTTGCTGCCGTCAGCGCTCGATTCAAGATTGCGCAGTTCGGCAAAATGGGCTGCCATCTCTTGCGCGGCCACCACCTCGCGTTCGCGAGGCTGGCTGTCCATCCCGTTGCGCACAAAGAGGCCCGCGCTGAATGCGGCGATCACCGCGCAGCCTGCGGCTATGGCCAAAAATCGAGTCTTCTTATTGTTCGGCATGGCAACTCCTCCGCGCTTCGGGCGCGGCTATCGACCCTATATTCTATCCCAACATGCTCTCGATTGGGTATACCCTACATTATGACCCGCGCCTGGGCCGAAATTGACGCCAACGCACTTCGACACAATTTGGAACGAATTGCCGAGCACGTCGGTTCAAATTGCGGCGTTATGGCGGTTGTCAAAGCAAACGCCTATGGCCACGGCGTCGAATTGGTGGCAAAGGCGCTCGAAGGCAGCCGGGCACGCATGTTCGGGGTGGCGACGCTCGAAGAGGGCGCCTTGCTCAGGCGTCGAGGCATCAGAAAGCCCATTCTTCTGTTCGCGCCGTTGCAAGGCGAAGAATGGGAGGCGGCGGCCGAGTTGGGTCTGATGGCAACCGTCGAAGATCCACGAACAGTTCCAAAACTGCGCAAAACCCTCAAAGTCCATCTGAAGGTGGATACCGGCATGAGTCGCCTTGGTGCGCCGTGCGGCAGGCCTATTGTCTGGCCCAACGACAGGCCGGACTTGGAATTGGAAGGGGCCTACACCCACTTTGCTTTAGCCGAGATCGAACAAGAGTTCGCAAAGCAGCAGTTGGCGCTGTTCCACCAAGCGACCTCTCAATTGCCTTTGGGATTGCGCCACGCCGCCAACAGCCCTGCGACCGTGAATCTGCCCGAGAGTTGGCTGGACATAGTTCGCCCAGGCCTCATGCTCTATGGCATCAAGCCGTTCTCGGTTCCCATTCCAATCGACCTGAGGCCCGTGATGACGCTCAAGGCGAGGGTCATTTCTATCCGTACAGTCCAACGGGGCCAAGGCGTCAGCTATGGTCATCGTTTCAAATCAACAAGAGAAACCCGGATCGCCACAGTTGGAATCGGGTACGCGGATGGGATTCCGCGCCGCCTCAGCGACATGGGGAGCGTCCTCATTCGCGGTAGACGCACGCCCATTGCCGGGACGATCTGCATGGACATGACCATGATCGACGCGACAGAGATCGAAGGCGCGCAGATAGGGGATATTGCAACGCTGATAGGGCGAGACGGCGAAGAGCAAATCACGGTCGAAGAGATAGCCGAGACGATTGGCAGCTCCCGCCATGAGATTGTAACCTGCATCGGGCCGCGGCCGCAACGAATTCTGGTCAACGGCTAAGATATCGAGAACCCCGGCCAATAATGGCCTTGGACATGATCGCCGCTTCGCTTATCAATCTGGAAACTCTGCCGCCGACCGATGTCGTCGCGATGCCAGAGATGCCTCAAGATTCGCTCTTTATGGCGATGCTGGCCTCCCAACTGATGCCGATGGGCTTTCAGGTTGCCGAGCAGCCGGTGGTCGTCAACGACGCAGCGCCATTGACGTTATCGACAGTCGAGCTGCCAGTCATCGCTCCTACGATAGAGCCCGCGGCGTTCCCACTGGAGCCGATGGCCATCGACAGCGAGCTGGCTGAGACCGCTCTGCCAAAGCCCGAGTTCGAGCAACCCAAGTTCGATCGACCGGAACCGAAGGAAGACGTTCAGACCAATCTGCCGGTCGCGCCTCCTCAGCCAAGCACGGCGCAGCCAATTGGGCCGACCAGTCATACGGTCGAAGTTCGCATCGATCCTGTTCAGCGAAGCCACTTGGTCGAACAGGCCGCGATTCGCATCGAGACGATGGTTCGGACCGGCGAGTCCGATCAAGCCCGAATTCAACTGAGCCCGCCCGAACTGGGAACAATCTCGATTTCGCTGACCGTAACGGGGGGAGAAGTCCATGCCCGACTGGCGGCCGATCAGGAGCAGACCCGACAGATGTTGGAACAGGCCGCCGAGCATTTGAGGTCGGCGCTCGATCAGAAGGGTCTCTCGCTCAAGGAATTCTCTGTGGCGGATCAAGGAGCGCAACAGTCGCAGGCGCAGGGCGAAACGGCGCAGAGTTCCCAGATGCAACAGTCTGCTGAATGGCAGATCGGCGCCATCAACTTAGACGGCGTTTTCACCACAATAGTATAGGTAAGTTTTGCGCCAAGGCTGGCAAAATCAACCTCACGGACGATGGGGCCGACGGGGCCCTCCCGAGGTGCAACATGACGATCAACAGCATTGGCGCCGCGCAGACGTCTTCTGACGCTGCCTCTCGCGCTAACTTAGATACTCAGCAGTTTCTTAAGCTTCTCATAACGGAACTCACTAGCCAGAATCCGCTCGATCCGATGAAGGATCGCGAGTTTATGGCCCAATTGGCCGCTATGAACACCGCCCAGAGCGCCGAAAAGATGGGCAAGGCCGTAACCGCTTCCATCGCTGCGTCGCTGGTTGGTCGAAACGTTCAGGCCAGTCTGCCGGACGGCTCCGCCAACATCGAGGGCAAGGTCGAGTGGGTGGAGTTTGCGAACGGTACGGCGCGAGTAAGGGTTGGCGAGCACACCATTCCGTTCGAGTCGGTCTACAAGGTCTACTAATCGCAGGTTTAGGAGGATAACGCCTATGTGGCAAGCCATGTTTGCTGGCGTCGCCAGTCTTCGCGCTCATCAGACGCGGATGAACGTGATCGGTAACAACATATCGAACGTCAACACGACCGCTTTCAAAGGCGGGCGCGCGCAGTTTCAGGACCTCATGTCCCAGACGATTCGCCCAGCATCCAGGCCGGACGGCGCGAGGGGCGGCGTCAACCCGATGCAGGTCGGATTGGGCGTCAAGGTATCGAGCATCGATTCGCTTCCTAATCAAGGCAGCTTGCAATTGACCGGGCGCGAGACGGACTTGGCCATCCAAGGCCAGGGTTACTTCATGTTCACTGACGGATCTTCGACCCTCTATACGCGCGACGGCAGTTTGGATATCGACAGCGGGGGGTATCTTGTCCACCGCGCAACCGGTATGAAGGCGCTTGGATGGACGAGCGATTTGAGCGGCGCCATCGACACGACCGCGCCTATCGATGCCCAGAGCACGATCTCGACGCCGATTGGCGGCATGACCGCAGTCAGACAGACGACCAGAGTTGTCTATGGCGGCAACCTGGACGCTCGCGCCGCGCCCGATCAAGCCTGGACGGCCACCTTGAACGTTTACGACAGCTTGGGCTCGGCGCATCCGATAACGGTTACCTTCCGCAATCAGGCGGCGCCGGCCAACGGCCCAGCGCCGACCGGTTCGGTCGCATCTTGGGACTGGATCGCAGAGGAAGGCGGCGTGCCGGTCGGTTCTCACAGCACTGGCAACAATGGGCGACTGCACTTTGACGGGAACGGGACGTTGATCGGCGGTCAGACTCAGAGCATTACGGTATCGCCGACCAATGGAGCGACACCTTTCCAAGTTCAACTGGACTTTGGCGCCATCTCGCGATTGGCGACGGACAGCGAGGTTCGACCTTCTTCTCAGGACGGTTTTCCGCCCGGCAGTTTGGAGCAGATGGGCATTGGCATCGACGGCACGATCACAGGAGTGTTCACCAACGGACTGACCCGAGCGATCGGACGCATGTCGGTGGCGACGTTTGCTAATCCGGCGGGTCTAGAACGAGCAGGCAGCAGCCTGTGGCGCGCGACCGATAACTCGGGCATTGGGGTTGCCGGCACAGCCACGCAGGGCGGTCGAGGAGAGATCAACAGCGGCTATCTGGAACAGTCCAACGTCGATCTGGGCGCCGAGTTCTCCGATCTGATCCTGACTCAGCGCGGATTCCAGGCGAATACGCGCATTGTAACCGTCGTGGACGAGTTGCTCCAAGAGGTTGTGAACCTCAAGCGATAAGCCGAACAGGGCGGGCCGCAAGGCCTGCCCTGATGCAAAAACCCAGCGCTTTTCTTAACCCCGCGTTAACCCCTCAATGTGCTATCCTTTAGGGGTATGAAATCAGACCAAGAGGGGGGTCCAAACCACTAATGAAGCGACGAGGCTTTACCCTGATCGAGTTGCTGGTCGTCATTGCGATTATTGCGATTTTGGCGGCCATTTTGTTCCCCGTTTTTGCTCAAGCGAGAGAGAAAGCCCGACAAACCCAATGTCTGTCCAATGCGCGACAGATCGGCACCGGAATCATGATGTACACGACCGACTGGAACGATATGTTTCCGCGCATGGACGACTGTCTGAACACTCGATTGCCCTATTCGGCAGCGGTTGGTTGCAACGGCCCCTACGGCCAGCGCATCAACCATTACAAGTGGCAATATTGGATTTGGCCCTACGTCAAAAACATTCAGATTTTCTTCTGCCCTTCGCGCGAGTACGATCGCGCGATGTGGAACGACAGCGCAGAGATCTTCAACGGCGGCTACGCCCTCAATCTCGCATTGACCGGATCGACCAATACTTACAATGGACAGAACCAGACGGGCGCTTATCGCAATTCGTGGCGCGGCGGCGGGCTGCACGGGATCGGCGATGCGGCCTCGACGATGTTTATCATGGAGCACTGGTTCCCGGGCGTTTGGGGCTATGTAACGCCGGGCGGCGCCGTCCAGCAGACCGTCTATCCGATGGCCACGCGAGAAGTCTGGCGAAACGCTTTCAATCGGGGCGAGAAGCTGGCGAATCCACATAATAACGGCATGGTGGTCATCTACTGCGACGGCCATGCGGGCTATGTCCCGCGCGAGAAGTTCCTGGCGATGTCGCCTCCCAATGCCGATTATCGCGTTTCGAGCGTGCCGAACCCGTTTCCTAGCGGAATGGTTTGGACCGTCAGCGCTCCTCCCATCGTGAACGGGACCTGGCCTTTCTGGGGTCTGGAGTAGTTTAATGAGGCAGCTGTTGCTTTCGTTGCTGCTTCTTCTTGGTTTGGCGGGCCTGACTGCGTGCAACGACAGTCAGGTCTCCTCCGAGAAGGGCAAGGAGCTTCGCGAGGCCGGCCAGCGCGATCCGAACGATCCTTCTGGCGGGCGATAAAGGGATCGGCCAGCCTATAAGCCGGGTTCTGTGTTCGGCGACGATCTCTCTGCGATCCGGCTTGCGCTCGGACCTGTAGCGGCCAACCCGAGAGGCGCGCGGGCCGCGCGATCCCTCTCCTATTTGGCCTTGCTCCCGGCGGGGCTTGCCCAATCGACCATTGCTGGCCGACCGGCGCGATCTTATCTGCGCCTTTTCACCCTTACCCGATTGGCTACGGGCGGTTTCCTTTCTGTTGCGCTTTCCGTACGAGCCTTCGCTCGCCCCGGGCGTTACCCGGCGCCGCGCCCAATGGAGCCCGGACTTTCCTCCCTGCGAAGAATCGCAGGGCCGCCGCCCAGCTGGCCGATCCCAAAAAGATATACCCGATAAGAGCGATAGATGCTATAATTCGGCCTGGCATGATGCCAAATCAACCTGATTGAGGTGAAGAAAACGATGGGTACCAATTGGCTGCGCTACATCTGGGCCGCGCTGATCGTAACAGCGCTCTTCGCGCTCGGCGCTTGCAGCAAGGACGAGAAGACCGAGACCGCTCCCAACACGGACAGCGGCATAACCGCCGACAAGGATGCCGGCTCCGGTATGGGCGAGACAAAGACCACCGAAGGCGAGACGTCGACCACCGAAGGCGGGACTTCGACCACCGAAGGCGGGACTTCGACCACCGAAGGCGAGAAGAAGGAAGGCGAATCCACCGAAGGCGAGAAGAAGGAAGGCGATCATACGCACACCGAAGGCGAGAAGAAAGAAGCCGGTTCTGGCCACTAGTTCTTCTGAACGCATCCGGGCGCGCGAGAGGTTGGTTTGCGCGCCCGGCGTCTCTTGACTTCTGCTCTATCAATCCTTCAGAATTATCCGCCTATGGCCAAAGAGATATTGCTTACTCCCGAAGGGCACAAGATGTTGCTGAAGGAGTTGGACGAACTCAAGACCGTCAAGCGGCGAGAAGTCGCCGAGCAGCTTCGACAGGCTCGAGCCCACGGAGACCTTCGGGAGAACTTTGCCTATGACGATGCCAAGCGCCACCAAGCGCTGATCGAAGGTCGCATAAGGGACCTGCAATACGTGATCGAGCGCTGCAAGGTGGTCGAGCGACCGGATGGGGTTACCGACTACATCCATCTAGGCAGCGAGATCGAACTGACCAACGTCGAAAGCGGCGAAAAAGCAAGCCTCACCTTGGTCGGAGTCTACGAGGCCGACCCTATGCAAGACAAGGTCTCGGTGCTGAGTCCAGTCGGAGAAGCGCTGATCGGTCGCGGCGTAGGCGAGATAGTAGATGTGGTAACGCCTAAAGGCGACATCCAATACCGCATCGACTCCGTTCGCTAAGCGCGAGCCTTTTTCAGAAACCTTTCTAAGTCCGCCTCGCTTACTTTGCGCCCGTGCACATCGGTTACATAGAAGCTGGTTACAGCGCGCCCCGCCCACGATCCGACCCGCGCGCTATGGATGTTCCAACGCTGCCGCGCCATGGCGGAGGCGCCCTGATAGAGCGCGTCCAAACCTATAGGATAGTGAAGCTCGATAAACGTCAACCCCCGTTCGTTTCGGCCTTCCGCTTTGATGATCTGAGGCTGTGCGTTCATTTCGCGCCGATGTCTCTTCAGCACAGAAGCCAGTTCAGTTTGGCCCAAGAGAACCGAGGTCAATTCCCTTTGAACCATTTCGCATCGCTGGACAGATAGCGGCTTGTCTCGATAGTCGATCCAAAGCGTATCGATGGCGATGCCGGGCTTTCGAGTGAAGACCCTTGCCGAGTGGACACCTACGTCGCACGCATAGAGCACGCCGGCGATCTTGGCCAATAGGCCAGGCTGCGGGTCGTCCTGAGCGCAAATCGTGAGTTCTGTCCAGGCGCCGTTTTCCGAAACTTTCCAATCGAACTGCGGTTCGCCTTTCATCGCGCGCTCAACATAGACGATATGGAGCGAGATCTGCTCGGGCGTGTGGCTCAGCAGGTAGGAGGCCGGCATGCGCTTGGCGTGTTCGTCGATCTGCCTTTGCGGAATGGGTCGCTTAGACAATTCTCTCAGCAGCCGCCGTCTCGCCAAATCCTCGTCGGGCGTTCCGCTGTCTCCCTCCAATCGGTTCATCGCACGAATGTAGAGCTCGCGCAGGAACTCTGCAAAGACGGGCGTCCAGACCCCGGGGCCAACGCTCGAAGTGTCCGCACACGTCAACAGGTAGAGCATCCGGAGCCTTTCTGGCGTCTTGGCCAAACGACAGAACTGAGCGATCGTGCTGGGAAGGGACAGATCGTGCTGGCGCGCCGTGCGCGCCATTTCGAGGTGATTTCTAATCAGGAAGACAACGTCCTTCGCCTGGTCCTTGGGCCATTGCCAAGCCTTGGTCGCTCTTTGGGCGATTTTCGCGCCGCTGATCGAATGAGGCGCGGAGTAGTCCAACTTTCCAACATCGTGCAATGCCGCCGCCAGATAGAGCGTCTCCGGGCTTTCGATCTCTTGCAACGCGTTGCGAAAAGGGCTGTCGTCCGAGTTCCAGTACTCGTCCAGCCGTTCGACAGTTCTCAGCGTGTGCTCGCCGACGGTAAACTCGTGCGACGGGTCGGGCGGTACAAAAGAGAGGCAGCGATCGAGATTAGGCAGCATGAAACGAAGCAGATCGAAGCGAACGGCGGTCCGAAGCGCCAGCCCGACCTTGCCTCGCTCGGCCAAGATCTTAGCCATCGCCCGCCCGATGGCCGCTTGGGTCAAGCGCAGAGGGCCTTCAGGTCGCACACAGTTGATCGGATACCTTTGGGTCAATGACAACGCTTCGAGCGAGCGATTGCCTGGAATCTGAAGGATTGTGCCGCGTTCGACTTCGAATCCCTCGACCGTCAACCTGCCGTTGATAGCACGGTCGATCGCCTCCTCAGAAATGTTCTGGACTGTCCGCATCGCGCCTAGCAGCGCGCTCATTAGCTCGGCGACGTCAGGTTTCCCCTCTTGAACAACGCCCATAGCCACGGCCAGATCTTCTTGTCGAGACCGAGGCAGGTCGTCTTTGCCGTCTCTTCGCATTCGATGGAGCGCCCAGCGGTATCGATAGAGCACGGCTTCGCCCGCCGCCAATCGGCCGCTATCTTCCGTAGCGATCAGAGGGTTTCCGACCAGCGTCGATACCCAGCGGACCGTATGCGCGTCCCGCAGACCGCCGGGCGACAGTTTCAGGTCGGGTTCGACTCGCATCGATCCGCCGACAAACCTCGCGCGCCGCGACATGAACTCGTCGTATCGCTCATAGACCATCCGACCTCGATCCGCGCGTTCCCAAAACTCTGTCAAAAATCGATCGAACAGTCGTGAGTCGCCAGCGACGCACCGGGCATCGATCAGGCCGCATCTTGTCTTGGCGTCCAACTCTTCCAGGGACTCCAGATCGTTCAGGGATCGGAAGCTATAGCCTATCTGAAGCCCGGCCGTCTGCTGAAGGCCGACAATCAGGCGACTGTAAAAGGTCTTCGCTCGCCGGTCGAGCGCAGGGTCGTCCTCTGCTGCCAATAGAAGCGATAGATCCACATCGGACCCAGGCGACAGTTGGCGACGCCCATAACCGCCCGTAGCCGCGACGCAAAGTCCTTCGGGCGGGTCGTCTTCCAACAGTTGGCCGATCGCACGGTCGACCGCCGTTGCCAACCGATTCATTGGCTCAAGAGGATCGCTCTCCCCCTTGAAGGCGGCTATTATCCGCTTGCGATGCGCCGCCAAGCGCTGTCCAACGGCTTCTGCGCTACTTTCCAGGATAGAGCAGCGCCCTCGCTTCCGGCGTTTCCATGTTCTCTCGCGTTACGACCGTAACGCCGGTGTCGATTCGTTTCTCCAACGGTTCCTTTTTCAGGGCTTTGATCGCCGCGCCGACTCCGTCATATCCCATTCTAAAGGGACTTTGGACGATCAGCGCGTCAACCGTGCCCGACTTCAGTCCCTCAATTTCGGCTTCCGAAGCGTCAAATCCGATCAGCTTCACTTTGCCGACGAGCTTTCGCTGTTCGATCACGCGCTTGGCTCCCACGACGCCCGGCTCGTTGGCGGCAAAGATGCCGGCCATGTCGGGGTGCTTGGTCAACATATCTTCCGCCGCCTTCATCGCTTCAGAAATCGCGCTTTGAGAGTAGAGCGTCGCGGCAAGCACGATATTCGGATACTCCGCAATGCCTTCCCGAAAGCCTCTCTCGCGCTCTTCGCTCGATCGCGCGCCTTTGATGAAGGGGATCAAACCGACTTTGCCCTTATCGCCGATGAGTTTAGCCAACTCGCGAGCGGCTATGCGCCCGCCCTCTACATTGTCCGTTGCGACGTACGAGAGCGGCAGATCGCTATCGACGCCCGAATCGATGGTAACGACCGGAATGCCGGCATCCATAGCCTTTTGAACAGTTCCCACCAGCGCCTTGGCATCGCAGGCCGCCATCACGATCGCATCCACCTTGCTGTTGATGAAGTCTTCTATGATCGCGATCTGGCCTTGAGTGTCCTTTTCGTCCGAAGGCCCTTTCCACAGAATCTGCGCGCCGTGCTCTTTTCCGGCTTTCTCGGCGCCCGCCAACACCGTCTGCCAAAAACTGTGCGCCGTGCCTTTTGGAACGACCGCAATTCTATGAGTCTTTTCCTTCGATTGCGGGGCTTCGGCCTTCTCGCTTGTAGAGCACCCGGTCAAAATGAGCATTAGAGGCAGGAAAGCGATCCAACGTTTCATAGTAACCGATTCGGCGGCTCGGCGGTCATTCCTGGCGGCCCGATTTGCGGGTATAGTTTATGAGAAGGACCCTATACTCTCGGAGGTCTCATCGATGTCCAAAATTGTCTACTTTAACGGCGTTATCACGCCCGTCGAAAAAGCAACGATTCCCGCTTTCGATCACGCCTATCTCTATGGGGACGGCCTCTTCGAAGGAATCCGGATTTACAATAAGCGCATTTTCAAACTGGACGAACACCTAAAGCGGCTTTACAACGGAGTTCGCCATCTGGACATTCGCGAGCCGATGCCAATGGGCGAAATGCGGAACGCTATTCTCGAAACGGTCGAGGCCTCTGGAGAAGAATCGGGCTACATTCGAGTCAACGTATCTCGCGGCACCGGGATTGGCCTTAATCCGGCCAACATCGATCTAACGCCCAATCTGATGATCGCGATCACAACCCTGGCGCTCTTTAAGCCGGAACTCTATCAGAGGGGCGCCAAGAGCGTAACCCTCACCAATCGCGTTATCGCGCCCGACGCGCTCGATCCTCGCGTCAAGGCCATTGGTCGGTACGTCAGCAACATTCAGGCCCGGCTCGAAGCGAACAGACAGGGCGCCGACGAAGGCGTGATGCTGACGGCGCAGGGCTATGTGGCCGAAGGCACGGGCGACAATCTGTTCGTCATCAAAGATGAGGTACTAATCACGCCTCCAGCCTGGTGCGGCATTTTGGAAGGAATCACCCGCAACACAATACTCGATATGGCGGTCGAGATGGGGCATCGGACGCGCGAGGACGTGTTGACGATCCACGACGTCTACTCTGCGGACGAGGCCTTTTTGACCGGCACGGCGGCCGAGGTGATGCCCATGGTCTCGCTGGATGGACGACCGATCAGCGACGGCCAGCCCGGCCCGATCACCAAGAAGCTGATGAAGGCCTTTCACGAGGCGGCAATGGAGGCAGGCGTCCTGGTCTCGGGATGAACTGCGACCTGTGCGGCGAATCGGCCTCTTTGAGAGTTCATCAAGCGGAACTGTGCGAAGCCTGCGCTAAGCAATGGAGTCGGCGCGAGTTCGGCAACGATTTAGTTATGCTCCCAACTTACGCGCGCGCTCCCAAAAAGCGCCTGGAATCTTGTCCGTTCTGCCAGGCCAAGTGGAGCGAGATCGTCCATACCGGGCTGTTCGGCTGTCCTCGCTGCTACGCCTTCTTTGAGGTTCAATGAAACTCTGCCTGCCCACTCCGCTACATCGGCTGGATAGGGCATTCCCCAACCACGACGTCTGGATCAAGCGCGACGACCTGACCGGCTTTGCGCTGGGCGGCAACAAGACCCGCAAGGCGGCCAAACTGCTGGAGGATGCAGAGGGGTCGGACGTTCTGCTGACCGTTGGCGATACGCAATCCAACCACGCCAGGGTGATCGCTGCTTGCGCCGCTCAAAAGGGTATCGAATGCGAACTGTTCCTAACCGGCCCGAATCCCGGAAGGGCAACCTCAAACCTCTTGCTCGATCGGTTGGCGGGCGCGTCTGTTCGCTTTGTTGACGACCCGGATCAGCGAGAAGCTGCCATGAACCAGCGAGCCTCCGAACTGCGAATAGCGGGTAAAAAGCCCTATGCGATTCCATTGGGCGGTTCCAATGCGATCGGCGCTAGCGCCTTTGTCGAGGCGGCCAAGGAGATCGATGCGACCGATCCGGCGACCGTCGTCCTGGCCTCATCGTCGGGCGGAACCTATGCCGGTCTGATGAAGGGCTTTGAGGGCGCCCCAATCAAACTGATCGGCATTCGAGTAGATCGCGACCCAGACCCCGAAAAGCGTATCTGCGAGATTGTAGAAGGCTTTGACCCGAGCGATGTGAACCTGAACAGCGATTTTGTCGGGGAAGATTACGCCGTGCCGACGCGGGAAGGCATGGCCGCGATCCGCCTGCTGTGGCAGAAAGAGGGCGTTCTGCTCGACCCCGTTTATACGGGCAAGGCCATGGCCGGTCTCATTTCTCTTTTGGAACGGGGCGAACTGAGCGGCCGTATCATCTTCTGGCACACGGGCGGCACGCCCTCTATCTTCAGATATTCTGCTACGGACCTGGGGGTTGACGACCTATGACGGAGCGATTTTTGGAGTTGCTCAAAGCATTGATCGCTATCCCCGCGCCGCCCGGTCAAGAAGAGGAACTGACCGCCTATCTGAAAGGCCTGTTGACCGATACTCCTCATGTCGTCGATCCGAGGGGCAATTTGTTGGTAGGCGATTGGGAAAGGCCAAAGCTCGTGGTTACCGCGCACATGGACGAGATCGCGCTGATGGTGAGCGATGCGAGCGAGGATTTCTGGGTTAGGTTAGCGCCGATGGGCGGATTGATGCCTTGGAAATGGGGCGAGCAGCCGATTGAGATCTTGACGAGCAAGGGCGCCGTGCCCGCTTGGATCTCCTTTGGTTCGATCCATACGACGGATCCATCCAGCCCCGTTCAACAGGCGCGCACCGGCCCGCTAACGTGGGCGTTGGGGCGCGCTTTTACCGGCCTCAGCGCTCAGGAGATGTCGCGGCAGGGTGTTCGTACCGGTTCGCGCGCCGTGCTTGCTCGAACTCGGCGAGAAGCAAGCGAGATCGGCCCGTACATTGGTTCCTACTTCATCGACGACCGGGCATTGGTCGCATTGTTGCTCTTTGCTATCGAGCGGTTTGACCCGCTTCCGCCAGGCGTTTGTTTTGCCGCTACCACAGCCGAAGAGGGCGGGGCGGAAGGCGCGGCCTACCTGATGAATAAGCTTCTGCCCGACCGATGCATCGCGCTCGAAATCAGCCCATCGACTCCCGAAACGACCTTCGTGCCAGACCCTGTGCCGACCATTTGGGCTAAAGACGGCCACTCGGCTCCTCCGGCGCGAGATATGTTCTGGATCGAAAAGGCGGCAGAACGCGCCGGCTGCCATCTGCGTTGGCAGTTTCTCTCTCGCGCAGGCTCCGATGCTTCGATCGCCCAAGAGTTGGGTTCAACGGCCTCCGGCGTTACTATCGGCATCCCGGTCGAGAGCTCGCACGGTTTCGAGTTCATGCATAAAGACGCGCCCGAAGAATTGCTAAAGCTTCTGGTCGCAATGATCGAAACGCTACCAGCGGATTAGGCGGTACTCCATCGGTTTCAACGTATGGCGGCCATGATCAACGAGCGCCGACTTGAGATCGACCTCGATCGTCTCTTGCGTTAAGTTGATCACAAACGAGACGTTCTGCGCGGTCTGGCACACAACGCCCCATGCAAATTCGCCGTTGGTTCGGAATGCCTGCAGTCCCGGCGGGCGCGCATCGGTCTGTCGGATCAGCTTGAGCAGCTCGGCCGTCGTCTCCATCGCATTCAGGTTGGGCAATCGGTAGAGCGTTTCGCCGACAAATCGCTGGGTTCGCGCCCGCCCGTAGAGGTCTTGATCTAACACTGCGCCCTCAGGCACCAAGGCTTTGGCTCCGTTGGCCAGCGCAGTATTCAGGCGCACCAGCGCCTCGTCCGAAAGTCGGCGCGCGCCGGGAATAGCGATGACTGTCTCGGCTGGGGGCGTTACGCCCTCTTCCAAAGCGCGTTCGGTCAATATGCCCACTCGGAATCCCGCCGTTATCAGGGCTAAGTACCAGCGCTCAAAGTCGGCCTCGTGGCGTTCTGGATCGTGCGCCGCATCGACCGGCGAATAGAGCAGATAAGCATCCGGCGGAGCGCTGCCGAGCGTGCGAACGTCCGATCGAAGTCGGCCCAGTTCCGAAACGGCCCTTGATACGGCCAGCGTCCCAAGCGGATTGACTGCGCCTGACGAAAAACGGATGCCTGCTCCGTTGGCGCCCAGCACGGCAAGGAACATCAAGAGCCCTTCTGCTTGGTCCCCGATCTTCGCCGGCAGGTCGAGAGGATCGATGAGTATGTGCCGAGCGCCGCACGCTTTGGCCATGGCAAGCTGCTTGGCCAACTTTGACCAACCGACCGCCCAGGTTGCTCCCCGATCGTTGGGCATAGAGACCATGCCCTCGATCGCGGCTAAGCCAGATTTGATGTAGCGCGGCTCCGTCAATCGAATTCGGCCAGAGTCGTCTGCCTCCATTCTATACAAAGTCGAGTCGGTCAAGTGAGGCTCTTTGGCGGCCTGCTCGAAACTTTCGTGCTTTGTGCCCCAGCGCAAGTTGAGCGTTGCGAGGCTCTTGTGCCGCGCTTCAAGCCACTTCTCAAGGCTCAACGACTGTTTGGGCTCGGTGATTGTTACGGTCGGCTTCGGCAGAAGCCCTAAAGCATCCCGTTCGCCTTTTGTCAATTCGGGATCGCTGATCCAAACCACGCCTCTTTCGCCTGTTGCGGCGGCATGGCCCTTCATTTGCAGCGCAAAGGGCAACAAGAGTAGCGCGTCCTCCTCTTTGGCCTGGCGGGCGAACAGAGCGAACGCTCCGTCGCTCGTATCGCCGGCTGGAGCGCGCATCTTGATAAACTCCTTGACTTGCGAGCCTGTATAGAAGCGAACTGTCCGCTCCAACGCTAGAGCCTCGCCGCCGATGATAATGGACAGTTCGAGCCTCTGCTTCTTCTCCAAGTCCTTAAACTGATCCGCGGTTCCGCCAAAGGTCAGCTTGCTGACGCCTGCAGGAATGTTCGGACGGATCGCCAGTTCGCCCTCTTCGCTGCCGGCGCGAATCACGGCGCCTTTGACCGCTTCGGTCGCCGCGATAATCGCCTCAGCCGACCAACTTCCGTCGGGCGCGAAGACGACTGACGGCATCGCCCATTCAACGCTCAGCCTGCCGCCTTGTCCGGCGCTTGGGGCGCCTTCGAACACCTGCAGTCCGTCCACGCACAGTCCATCCGTGGCCGAATCGATCTGAAACTGAAGAGGCAAAGACGTCTGCTGGTCGTCCGTCGTGTACTCGATGCTCTTGCGAACCCATTGGCCCTGGGTGTGCTCGAACGGCGACCGAAAACGTCCGCCGATCCCGTCGGTCAGCGAACCTTGATAAAAGCCGTCCGTTTTAAGCCAGAAGACGATCGAATAGGTCGTCTTGGGCTTCACGGTCAGCGGGCTATCCAGCGTCAAATGGGCGATAGCGCGAACGCCGGTCGAACGGTCGTTTGCGAACTTTAAGGCTCGCTGGCCGTGCACCGGAGAGGCCGTTTCCCACTCAATTCGAACGCCTGATCCGCGCGCGCTGAATGTCCATCCTTCGGGAGCCTCGTCGCCAATCTCGAAACTGCCGTTTGTCAATAGACTTGGCTTTGCGCTCATCGCCTGAGGCTCGATTTTGACAAAGCGCACAGGCAACGGAGCGCCGCGCATGGTGTGAGCAGGGGGTTGGCCTTGCCCAATGAAAACCGAAACGCACAAAAGCCAGACAAACCGCATGGCCGAAAGTCTACCCCCTAAAGGGTAGACTTCTGTATCATGCTCAGAAGCACCTTTCTCCATGCTGTTGGGGCCGATGCTCGTCTGGAGCGGAATCTCTGGCGTCAGGGCGCGCTAACCTGGGAAGAGTTTCTTCGGGGTCCATATGACGTGCCGGACGAGGCCGCGATCAAAAGCGAGATCGAAGGCTCTATCGCGGCATTGGATGAAAAAGATCGGACCTTCTTTTCGCGCCGCCTGCCTTCTGCCTATCGATGGAGAGCGTTCGACGAGTTTGGCGAGAAGACCGCTTATCTCGACATCGAGACAGACGGGAGGACGTTGATCACCGTGATCGGGGTGTTCGACGGCTTCGAAATGCATCAGTACGTTTTGGGAGACAATCTGAACGACTTTCGCCGCGATATCGAGCAGTACGACCTGATTGTAACCTACTTTGGCGAGAACTTCGACCTGCCCATGATTCAGCGCAACTTTCCGTCGGTTTTCTTCGATCAGGTTCACATCGACCTTTGTCCCGTACTAAGGCGGCTGGGCTACAAGGGCGGGCTGAAGAAGGTGGAACGGCTGATGGGCATTTATCGCGATGGCGATGTGGACGGCTTGGACGGTCGGGCCGCCATCCGGCTCTGGCAAGACCACATCGACGGCAAGCGCGGCGCCTTGGACCTGCTGCTAAAGTACAACTATGACGACTGTGCGAATCTGGCCGTACTCATGAAAAAAGCCTACAAGAAGCTGAGAGCCGATACCGGCTATGACGCGATCGCTCGGCGGGTTAAGGCCGATGCGGCGGTATCAGATTCGCGCTCAGCGGCCGATTGATCGCGTCCAAGGCGGCCATCGCCACGGCTCGGTAGCGGTCTTCGGTCGCCAGCGCCGCACCCACCAGCTCTTTTTGAGCGTCCGGCCCCTGCCAATGGATCACCACGTTAGCCAGCGCTCGACCGGTACCCATCTCGCTGACGGCGACTTCGTTGAGGGTGAGCGTATGGCCCTGGGGCAACAGCTTGCTCAAGGCGTTCAAAGTCGCTTCGGCCACTAGCTCCATCGGATCGCGAGTGCCTTCCGCGGCGCCATAGGCTGTCTCGTCCGCCGCCCCCAGCCGAACCTGTACTTTGGCGGAATGTCCGTCTCGAACAAAGTTCAGGCCTTGAAGACGGACCCTCTGTTCGGCCATCGACGGATCCTGCAAGGGCAGAGCCATCTGCGGGCCGGTCGATTGTAGGCCCTTGGCTTCCAGGCAGTGTCGAGAGGCCAGGTTGATCAGGTTGTCGACGGTTGCGGCATAGTGGACGTGCTCTCTCTCGCGGGTGCGCTTGCCGCCGTGATAGCCATAAGTGATCGAGATGGGCATGTCGACTTCGGGCAGTCGGATCGCCGAGATTAGGCGCACGATCTGATGAGCCAATAGCCCCGCTTCTTCGCTTCGCCTAAGCGTGGCCATTGCGAACTCGTCGCCGCCATAGCGGCACAGGAGTTCGATCTTTTGATCGACTTCGGCCTGGATCACGTTCGCCACGATTCGCAATACCTCGTCGCCCACTACATGGCCGTATCGCTTGTTAAAGGCTCCAAACTGGTCCATGTCGAAGAAGATGACGGTAACCTCGTCCCCCATCGCCAGGCGCTCGATGCACCATTCTCTCAAAGTGTCCGACCAGGGGCAACCCGTCATCGGGTCATAGCTTCGGCCAATCTCGGGCAACAGGTCGAAGACGCTGATCATGCCCTGAAGCCCGTCGCCATCGACCACGGGCAGGCAGGACAATCGAGCTTCCGCCAGAGTGCGCGCAGCCATTTTGACCGGCATTTCGGGGTCGATCGCTGGCGCTCGCATTGCGGCGTATTCTGAGATGGGCCGCCTTGGATCGGCGTCTACCAGCGCGCTCTGTTCGATGACGCCCAGCACCTTGCCCGCCTCGACGACCGGGAGTCCCACTAAATGATGGCCTCGCATAAGAATGATAGCGGTTTCGACGGTTTGATCCGGGTCGATCCAGGCTTTGGCAGGACGCATCAGTTCGCGGACTTTTCTCATTGTAACGGTCTCAAAAGTGAGCGCTTTGTCCGTCGGACGGCTCGGCGGTCGCGGCTCAAACGTCGTTACATCCTTGTTCATTGCCCAATCTCCTTTAACTTTAGCCCGACTATTTGGCAACAGGTCGCAGTTTCAGGATCGGAATGATCAACTCATCCTTGACCTTCGACCGCCCTTGAGAGACGTCCCAAAGGAGCCTCGCGGCTCGATATCCCGCGTTTTCGGCGTTGTCGATTAGCAACAGCCGATACCGTCCGGTATCCAGCAGCTTGGCCTGCTCGGTGTCTGCCGTTATGGCCGCCACCGGCAAGCTCCCGCTCGCGTCAGCGCTCTTTTGAAACTCCTCGACGGCCTCTCGGCCCACGAGGAAAAGACCATTTCGACCTTCTCGACCAACTTCCTTTACAATGTTCGAGATTTCTTCTTTTTTGTTCGTTTCCTTTTCTATCACGCGGATTCTCGCATCCGAACGACCAGCCGCGAACAATCCGTTTGCCAACTCCTTCATTGCGCCAGGCGGATCGTACGACCCTGCGATCGTGATCGTCCTAGCGCCCGCGGCGATCAAATCGCCGGCCGCCTCTCTGCCGATCGCAAAGTAGTTTGGCCTAACGACGCAAGCCCTCACCGCGCCGGGCAGATCGCCGCCCACCAGCGCTACTGGCACGCCGACCGACGAAAGTTTTGACAGAAGATCCAAACTCTCGCTGCCCGGTTGCAACATTGCGACGATACCGGACAACCCCCCTGCGTCGCGCTCGATCGACCCGCCGTCAGACGGATAATACCGCTCTATTTTAACACGAAAAGACGCTAATCCGCGCCGAAATCCCTGCTCGACCCGTTGCCAATAGATTCCGTCTGGACGATCGGTCAATAAAGCGAACTGATAGGGTTCTGGCGTTGCTTTGCCTCTGCCGCAACCAGACGCCAAAATTGCGCCCAGGGCGAGCAGAACAAACCGACCCCAGCCTTGCACGACGATAGTATTAGACGCGAAGATGGCAGAATCCTGCCGTCAGGCCGCAATCAATTCGGGCGAAAGCGGGTGTTCGAGGTCGTGCAGCAGCAGGCTCCATTGAATCTGCTCGGACGGCTCGACTTGTGCCTGGCGTCCGATTACGCATCCGTGCAGACGGCTTTGCGCGCCGATCGTGGCCTGCGAGCCGACGATGCTCGCGCTCAAGATCGCGTGATCGTGAACCTGAGAGTTTTCGCCCAGAACGGTGAATCGTCCGAGGGAGGCTCCTCGTCCGACCGAGGCGCCCCGGCCTACATAGATCGGACCATCGATGCGCGCTTCGTTCGAGACCTCTGCCTCGGGGTGGATCCAGACGCCGTTGTCCGAAGGCCCAAACCCCCAAGGCAGATTGAGCCGGCCCATCAGAGCGTCAAAATGCACCTGTCGATAGCTGCTCAGATTGCCGATGTCGCACCAATAGCCGTCCATCGGTTTGCCATACAGCCCGTAATCCTGCGATAACAGCGAAGGGAAGAGATTGCGGCTGAAGTCGAACGGCCGGTCGTTCGGGATGAAGTCTAAGATTTCTGGCTCGAAGATATAGATCCCGGTGTTGGCCACGGTCGAGAACGCTTCGCTTGGCTGGGGCTTCTCGATAAAGCGAATGACGCGATCGTGCGCGTCCGTCTCCACAATGCCGTACTCGGATGGGTCTTCGACCGGCTTTAGGAGAAGCGTGGATAGTGCGCCCTTAGCCTTGTGCCAGGCAATAGCCTCGGTAAGGTCAAAGTCGGTTACCCCATCGCCGCTGACGACGATAAAGGTGTCTGTCAACTTCTCTTGAAAGGGCTTGAGGCTGCCGGCCGTGCCCAAAGGAGACTCTTCAAGGCTGTATTCGATGCAAGCGTTCCAGCGCTCTCCCGATCCGCAGTGCTCGATGATCCGCTCCGCCTGATAAGAGACCGTCATGCCGATGTTGTCGATGCCGTGCCGTTTGAGAAGGCTCAGCGTGTGGTCCAGCACGGGTCGGTCGAAGAGCGTTACAAGGGGTTTCGGCGTGGAGCGAGTGAGCGGATAAAGACGAGTACCGCGGCCGCCGGCGAGAACGACTGCTTGCATCGATAGGCCTCCTTTATTCCCCAAGATTCACGGTTCGTTTCAGCCCCAGGGGTACCGTTGATTATCGGAAAGCCTCGCAAAAATCCTTAGAGTTCAGGTAAGGATTGGGGGGCTAATCGCAGAATTCGCGATCCCTCGATTCGAACTCAAAGTTGTGCTACAAATTTTCAAAAAGCCGTTCGCGCATGAGGGTAACCTATGCCACATGCGCTATTGGCCAGCGTTAGCGATCTTGGCAGCCTCCGTGCCTGGCATCAGCCAAGTTTTTGTCGAAGGCTCTCTGCGCCTGGACTCCGATACGGCCGCCATGCTGGACGCGATGCGCGATTCGGGCGGATGGTCGGGCGCATGGCAATGGCTCACTGGCGACTGGTTCTTGCAGAACGGCTTCTATCGCCCGACGACCTGTCTTTCGCTGTTGCTCGACTACTCGATCTATGGCGAGACGGCTTGGGGCTTTCGGCTGACCAACTGGCTGCTTTGTATAGCGATCGGGTTAGGCGTCTGGCGGATGCTGGCGGTGTTGCCCGTGCCTGTGCGTCTGCAATGGTCGATTCCGATTTGGCTCATGCTTCAGATGTGCTCGGCCGTGCCCTTGGTCGTTGGTTCGTGGGCGGCCCTGGCAACGGTTGTGGCGGTTTCTATTGGGAATGCCCGAACGTCGGGGGTCGCATGGAGCCAGCTTCAGACCCGCCACCTAACGGGAGGTCAGTCTCTATTACTGTTTGTCGGCGCGGCGTTGGCCTTAGGCTACGGCATCGATCGAATGACGACGATGGAGTTTGGGAGGCTGATCGCATGGACGCCATCGCGCACGGCGCTTTTGGCGACGGCTTTTTCTGTCTGGTCGTTGGCAGCGCTTCTAGAACGTCGCATCGCAATCGGCTTGGCGTTCTTTTTGTTGGGCTTGGGCGCTTACGAACAGCCGCTCTTTCTTGCGCCGGTCGTCTGCCTCTATGCCGCGTTCAAGATGCCGAAAGGAGGACGGATCGCAATCGGCGTCGCGATGATGTGCGCCTTATACATCGTTCTTAGGCTATCGTTGGTCCAAACGGAGACCAGCGACTATCAGAAGCAGCAGATGCGCAGCAGCCCGATCGCTTGGGCGGCCAGTTATCTAGGCGATCTCTTTCCTCCCGCGGCCGAGTGGAACTTCTGGCGCAGCATCGAGCCGTCGCCCTATATGCTCTTGTCGCCCCAACCGTGGCGCAGCCTGTTGCTAATGGCGAGCGGGATCGCGGCCATTGCCATCGCCTTGAGGCGCCGCGCTTGGTTTGGTTGGTGGTTCCTTTGGCACGCTGTAACGCTTTTGCCCATGAGCTTCCTGCACAGTTTCGAGCATTACCATTTGCTGCCTCAAATCGGACGGCTCGCGCTCGATATGGGCTGGGCCTTGATGGGCTTTTCGATCTTGACGGGCAGGGCATTCTGGCCGGGCGTCGAACCAAGTGAGAAATCGGAGGCAACGAATGAACACATTGATAGCGATAGCGGCATTAGGAGCGATCTTGAGCACGATTGACGCGGCGTCGCAGAAGAAACGCATCTTGGTCGTAACGCACACGACTGGCTTTCGTCATGCCGACTCGATCAAAGTCGGCGAACCGATCGTCAAGCAAATAGGAGCGGGCGACGGCGATTTTGAGGTCGAGTATTGCCGAGACGGCGAGGACGTCAAGACGATGCTGACCCCAGAAGGCCTTAAGCGGTTCGACGGCGTTTTCTTTTTGAACACTACCGGCGATCTGGGCATTCCCGATCTGAACGCGTTCCTGGCTTGGATCAAATCGGGCAAGGCGTTTATTGGCGTGCATTCGGCCACAGACACCTATCACAATCGCAAAGAGTTTATCGAGATGATCGGCGGCGAGTTCAAGACGCACGGCAAGCAGTGCACGGTGGAGATGAAGGTGGAGCAGCCCAACCATCCTGCCGTGCGCCATCTTGGCCAATCTTGGACCTTGTTCGACGAGATATACATCATGACTGAGAACAATCGCAAGAACGTAACCGTTCTGCTCTCGCTCGATAACTATCCGGACGACGGCTCGCCGCAAGCCAATCAGCCTGGCGATCACCTCTTGGCCTGGACGCGCGCCTATGGCAGCGGTCGGGTTTTTTACACTGCGCTCGGGCATCGGCCCGACGTATGGGAGAAGCCCGAGTATCAGCGGCATCTGATCGGCGGCATTCGCTGGGCATTGGGTTTGGACGAGGCCCGATAGCGAAACGGGTAGACTCTCCTTTGCATGGCCGCCAATTGGCTGGAAGCCCTGCGGCAAAGATTAGAACTCGAACCCCCCGGCGCTCCGACCGAGTGGGCCGATCTTTGCCAAGAAGCCAAGCCCCCTCTCTTCTCGGCAGTATTCCGCTCGTCCGACAAGCCCGCGCTGATCATTGCCTCGACCTTGGAGCGCGCCGAGACGTGGATCGCAGCGCTGTTGCGACTGGGGTTTCCCGAGGATCGGCTCGTTCGACTGCCCTCTGGCGCAGCGTCTTGGTTCGATCCGTCCGGCGTCGAACTGGAAGCCCGCAACGACCGGATCCAAGCGATGACTCGAGTTCAGAACGGCGACCCAGTAGTCGTTGTGGCTCCTGTGTCAGCCGCATTGCATCGCACGGGTCGCCCCGATTGGTTTGGCGATCAGACCGTCCGCATTGCCAAAGGCGAAGCGCTCGAGCCGGAAGCGCTGATCAAACGACTTCTTTGGACGGGTTATGAGCATCAAGATCCGGTGCGTCTGCCAGGCCAGTTTGCTCGGCGCGGCGGCATTGTGGATTTCTTTCCTCTCGGCTCCGGATTGCCCGTGCGAGTGGAGTTTTTTGGGGACGAGATCGAGAGTTTAAGACGATTTGAGCCTTCCACTCAGCGATCGGTCAAAACAATGGAGCGCGCGACCGCGCCGCCCGCCAGGGAGATTCCGCTTGGAAATCCGCAAGTCGCTGCGCAGATTCGAGAGCTTTGGACGGACGTGGAGGACGATCTGCTTCATGCCGATCTGGGCGCGCTTCACCAAGGGTTGCCGTTCGATCGATTAGAGGTCTATCTGCCGTGGCTGGAGGAGCGCCCGACCTGTTTTATCGACTTCATGCCTTCGGACGGCCTGATCTGTCTGGACGAGCCGTTGCTGATCGCGTCTGCCTATCAGCGCTGGATGGAGGAATTGCAGGCTGCGCTCAACTCTCGCGCAGAAAGACACGATCTGGCATCGATGAGCGCGGAAGTCTACGCGCGACCGTTGACCGAGTTGAAAGGTCGAGCCTCCCTGGCGATGAGCGCGATGGACTCAGGAAAGTTGGATTGGTTCGCGCCCAAAAAGAGCATAAAAATAGGGGCCAAGTCGCTCGAATCGTATCGCGGCCGTCTGCCCGCGCTATTGGACACCGTTAAGCAGTGGCAAGCCAGCGGCCTCGATCTGATCGTGGCGACCGATCAGGCAACGAGGGTTGCGCGCGCCTTTCAAGACCAAGGCATCCCTTACATCAGCAACGAGGAGGCGACCGAGCTTCAACCTCGGATCGCGCTGTTAGAAAGGGGCAATTTGGGCGGCGGATTCATCTGCGAGACGGCAAAGATGGCGCTGCTGACCGACGGCGAACTGTTCGACCTCCATCGCTTGCGGCTCCCGCCCCGTCGATTTACCGAGGGTGTGCCGATCTCGTCTGTGCTCGACTTGAAACCAGGCGACTATGTGGTGCACATTCATCAGGGCATCGGCATGTTTCGGGGGCTGGTTACGATCGAGCGAGACGGCGTTACGAAGGAGTATCTGCACATCGACTACGCTCCTCCGGACAAGATCTACGTGCCGTCCGACCAGTTGGACCGCGTTCAAAAGTACTACGCTGCAGACGACAAACCGCCCGAAATTCGCCGCCTTAACAGTCTGGCTTGGGCCAAGGCCGTCGCGACTGCTAGAAAGAAGGCGCAGGAGATTGCGGGCGAATTGGTCGCTATCTACGCTCGGCGAGAGAAGGCGACCCGACCATCGTGCGGACCAGACACGCCTTGGCAACAGGAGATGGAACTGGCGTTCCCCTATACGGAGACGCCCGGCCAGATGAACGCGATTGTCGAGACCAAGAGCGACATGATGGCGCCGCATCCGATGGATCGACTGGTTTGCGGCGATGTGGGCTTTGGCAAGACGGAAGTCGCCGTTCGAGCCGCGTTCAAAGCGCTGCAGGAAGGACGCCAAGTGGCCGTGCTCTGCCCGACGACCGTGCTGGCCTATCAGCATTGGCAGACCTTTACCGAACGGTTCGGGGCCTACCCGATTCGTGTCGAACTGCTGAGCCGTTTGATCAGCGCGAAGAATCAGAAGCCGATCGTGCAGGCGATCCATGCCGGAGCGGTCGATTTGGTAGTAGGCACGCATCGTTTGCTGTCAAAGGACATCGCATTTAAGAACCTGGGCCTTGTGATCATCGACGAGGAGCAGCGATTTGGAGTGATGCAAAAGGAGAAGTTCAAACAATTGCGGGCGACGGTGGATGTGATGACGCTCACCGCAACGCCGATTCCGCGCACGCTCTACATGGCTCTGACCGAGATACGGGATATGAGCCTGATTTCCGACCCGCCGCCTGGCAGGATGCCGATCCGCACCCACGTACAGCCCCACGCCGATTGGCTGGTGCGGGAGGCCGTGCTGCGGGAGCTCCAGAGGGATGGACAGATTTTCTATGTGCACAATCGAGTCAGCGCGCTCCCCCACATTGCGGAAAAACTTCGCCAACTGGCGCCCCATTGTCGCATCGAGATCGCTCATGGCCAAATGCCGGCAGAGGAGATGGAATCGATCATGCTGGCGTTCTATCGCCGAGAGTTCGATGCGCTGGTCTGCACCACGATCATCGAAAACGGGCTGGACATCCCAAATGTTAACACGCTGATCGTCGATCAGGCAGACAAGTTCGGCCTGTCCCAGCTTTATCAATTGCGCGGGCGCGTAGGACGGAGCGATCGGCAGGCGTACGCCTACTTTCTTTATCGACCGGGGCAGAAACTGACAGACGCGGCCTTTGACAGGTTAGAAGCGCTGAAGGAGTTCAGTCACTTGGGCTCTGGATTTGCGCTGGCGATGCGCGACTTAGAGATTCGCGGCGCGGGCAATCTGTTGGGCAGCGAGCAGCACGGCGCGGTGCGGATGGTCGGGTTCGAACTCTATCAGACCATGCTGCGCGAGGAGATTCGCAGGCTCAAGCGCGGCGGCGAGGCGGTCTCGCTCGATCAGGCTTTGACGACCGAATTACCGACGCTTGAGATCCCGCTGAACGCCTACATCCCCAAGGATTACATCAAAGACGACGCCCAGCGGCTTTGGTACTACAAACGATTGGCAGGAGTAACGAACGAGCAAGAGTTGGACGACTTGAAGCGGGAGATTCGAGATCGATACGGCCCGCCGCCGACGCCCGTCAAGGCTCTGGCAAGGGCGATGAACTTGAGGCTCCTGGCATACGCCGTAGGCGTCGCAAAGATCGCCGGCGACCGGTACAAAATCGAGATCGAATTGAAAGCAACGCACCGCCTGCCGGCCAAGAGGCAGATCGAACTGCAAAAGCGCTTCAAGGGACTTCGGGCGACGCCAGACAGCATAACCGCGCTCAAACCCGCCGATCTGCCCGAAGCGATCAAACTGATCTTGACCGCGCTAACGGAGCCTGCGACGTGAGGCGGTATATCGATTCGACGGCGTCGGAGAAGGACAAAATGAGGGCGCTGCTGGCGGTGCTCGGCACGATCTTCGTCAGCCTGATGGGATTTGGGATCATCATCCCGATTCTGCCCAAATATGCCCAGGAACGGGGCGCGACGCAGTGGGAAGTGGGCGTCATTTTTGCCAGTTTTTCGATCGCGCAGATGCTCGCGTCGCCCTACTTGGGAGGGCTGTCGGATCGCATCGGACGGCGGCCTGTTTTGGTGTTCAGCATGTTCGGATCGGTCGCAAGCTTTGCGATCTTGGCGCTGGCGACCTCGATGCCGCTGGTGCTGCTGTCGCGAGTAGTGGACGGGTTGTCGGCGGCCAGCGTCGTTACGGCGCGAGCCTACATTGCCGACTTGTTGGCCGAGCACGAGCGAGCAAAGGGCTACGGCATGATGGGCGCTGCTTTTGGACTGGGCTTTATCGCCGGTCCGGCGATCGGCGGGCAATTGGCTCGGATTGGGCCGACCGCGCCCGCATGGGGCGCGGCAGGTCTGTCTCTTATCGCAATGATCCTGGCATGGCTCTACGTCTCGGAAACCCAGCATGCGTCGCAAGCGCGGGGCCCCAATCCGTTGCGCCATGCGCCGGGAATGCTCGGAAGACCGATCCTTGGACGCATTCTGTTCGTCAATCTACTGGTATGGAGCTGCTTTGCGGTCTATCACTCCACCTTTCCAGAGTTCGGGATGAAGCAATTTGGGTTCAAAGAGTGGCACTTGGGCAACATCTTGGCCTTGGTGGGCGGCACGGCGGTCGTAACGCAGCTTTACATCATGCCGCGCCTGGTGAAGCTATATGGCGAGCGATCGTGCATTGCCGGCGGTTTGGCAGTGTGCGCGTTGGGATTGGTCGGAGCGGCGACAACCCGCGATTCAAACCTGTTTATCGCGATGGCGGTGCCGATCACAGTGGGCGGCGCGTTCGCCTCGCCCTGTTTGACCTCGCTGCTCAGCCAAACAGCGGGGAAGCACGAAATGGGCCTGGTGCAAGGCGTTGCGAACTCGTTGGAGAGCCTTGGACGGATCATCGGGCCACTGTGGGGCTACATGATCATGGCGAAAGGCATTAGTTTGGCATGGCTTTCGGCGGGACTTGTAATGGTGGGCGTGGCCGCATTTGCCCTGACAATGAAACCTGCGGCTAATACAATTGAGGCAACCGGGGTATAATATAGTGTGGAACCGCATGGGCGATGCCGCCCGTGCCGACTGCCCGCAACGGTGCGGACCCGGGCCATGAGGCCCAACGCGACGCGCGATCGAATATCGATCACGGCGGGCAGACTTCTGCTTCTTCGCCGTGTCTTGCCGATCCCGCTTCGCCGCATGGAGCATAGGCTCCGCTACCAAACGGAGGTCGGGAAAACTTGAAAGCAGAATTTTTGAGCGCGGTCAATCTGCCCAGTCCGGCAGAGCAAATGCGCATGTATCGGCAGATGACCCTTATCCGCCGGTTTGAAGATCGAAGCAACCGAGCCTATCGAGAGGGCAAGGTCGGCGGCTATCTGCACGTCTATAGCGGGCAGGAAGCCGTCGCAGTGGGCTTTATCAACCAGCTGAAGCAACAAGACCAAGTTGTCGGCCATTATCGAGACCACGCCTATGTATTGGCGCTGGGCAGCGATCCGAACAAAGTGATGGCCGAACTGTACGGCAAAGCGACCGGCCTGTGCCACGGCAAGGGCGGCTCGATGCACCTTTACGACAAGCCCAATCGATTTTTGGGCGGATACGGCATCATCGGCGGCATGATCGGCATTGCGACCGGCGTCGCTTTTGCCGCCAAGTATCGGCGCGAAGACTCCGTTACCCTCTGTTTCTTTGGCGACGGATCGATGAACGCCGGGATGCTGCACGAGTGCTTTAACATGGCCGGACTGTGGGACCTGCCGGTAGTCTTCATAGTGGAGAACAACAAGTATGCGATGGGCACTCCGCTGGAGTTGCACAGCGCGGAGACGAATCTGGCCAAGCGAGCGTCCGTCTATGGCTTCCCATCGATTCAGGTCGATGGCATGGATCCGTTTAAGGTCTGGGATGCGGCCGGATCGGTCATCGAGTACGTGCGCGAGCGGAAGTCGCCCTACTTTGTCGAGGCGCTGACCTATCGATTTGCCGGCCATGGCGCGGCAGACATCACCGACCCTGGCTCCTATCGAACCAAAGAAGAGCTCGAAGAGTGGAAGCAGCGCGACCCCATCCTAACGCTTGGACGAGAACTCGTCGCGAATGGCATCGCTACCCAGGCCGAGTTGGACGAGATCGATCGGGAAGCCCAGAGCATCGTGAGCGAAGCGGCCAAGTTTGCCGAGGAGAGCCCTGAGCCGGCTCCAGAAGCACTGTTCGCCGACGTGCTGGCCTCCTAAAGCCCGATGCGAGAAATCACCTATCGAGAGGCGCTGCGCGAAGCGCTGATAGAGGAATTAGACCGCGACGAGAAGGTGTTCCTGATCGGCGAGGACATTGGCCGTTATCAAGGCACCTTTCGCGTAACCGAAGGGCTTTTTGAGAAGTACGGCCCGCATCGAGTGTGGGACGCGCCTATATCCGAGCCTGGCTTTACCGCCATTGCCGTGGGCGCCGCGATCGACGGGTTGAGGCCGGTCGTCGAGATGATGACCTGGAGCTTCGGTATCTTGGCGATGGACCAGATCGTCAATCACGCGGCTAAGATTCTGTACAAGTCGGGCGGCATGTGCCCCGTGCCGATGGTGATAAGAGGTCCTGCAGGACCTGGCAAGCAGCTGGCCGCCCAGCACTCGCACAGTCTGGAGTCTTGGTTTGCCCATTCGCCCGGATTGAAGGTCGCTCTGCCGGCTACGCCTGCCGACGCCAAGGGATTGCTGAAGACCTCGATCAGGGACAGCAACCCGATCGTCTTTATGGAGCACCCGCATCTGTACGGGGTGAAGGGCCCTGTACCGGAGGGCGAACACTTGGTTCCGTTTGGCGTGGCCGACATCAAGCGCGAGGGGAGCGATGCGACCATCATCACCTACAGCCGCGGCGTGCACTTAGCATTGGAAGCGGCCGAAACCCTGAGCAAGGAAGGCATCGAGATCGAGATCGTTGATCTGCGCACGATCAACCCGATCGACATGGAGACGGCGATCAATTCGGTTGCCAAGACGCATCGAGCCGTCGTTGTGCACGACGATTGGAAGTTCGCCGGCTTTGGCGGCGAGATCATCGCTCAGATACAGGAGCAGGCTTTTGACGAACTGGACGCTCCCATCTTGCGCGTGGCGGGGGCGGACGTGCCGATGCCTTACGCCAAGAACTTGGAGCAATTAGCGATACCGCACGCGCCGGACATTGTGGAAGCGGTCAAGCAGACGCTTCAGTGAGGGATGGAACTGAATGGTTGAAGTGATCATGCCCAAGATGGGCGACGGCATGGAAGAAGGCGTCATCATTCGCTGGCTGAAGCAGGAAGGCGACCCGGTCGAGGACGGCGAAACGATCGCCGAGATCGGCACGGACAAGGCGAATGTGGAGCTTCCTGCGTCTGGCTCTGGCGTGCTTGGCGGCGTACGATACAAGGACGGCGACACGGTTCCGGTCGGCCAGGCGATGGCCTACATCTTGGCCAGCGGCGAGGAGCCGCCCAAGGCGGATGCCGCGCCCGTTGTGGCAGCAAAGAAAGAGCCTGACCCCGTGGTAGAGGTTGCTGAAAAGCCAACGATCCGGGAAAACGATCGCATAAAGGCTTCGCCCCTGGCCAAGAAACTGGCCACTGCCAGCGGTGTTAACCTAAAGGAGGTTGCCGGCAGCGGGCCTCACGGCCGCATAGTGCAAAGAGACGTCTTGGCAGCGCAGAGCATCGTGCCATCGAAAGCGCCCGTATCCACGGCCGAGCCGATACCATACCTTCGCAAGCTCATCGCCCAGCGAATGACCGAAGCCAAGCAGACCATCCCGCATTTCTATCTCACAATAGAGGTCGAGATGGACGCCGCGTTGGCCCTGCGCAAGCAGCTGAACGAAGTGGAGGACGCGCCAAAAGTCAGCGTCAACGATCTGATTGTCAAGGCTTGCGCGCTCGCGTTGGAGAGGCATCCCAACATCTACGCTCAGATCAAAGACGACCAACTCGCCCATCCGCCCTCGATCGACATCGGTAGCGCGGTGGCCGTGCCGAACGGCTTGCTAGTGGCTGTGGTTAAATCGTGCGAGAAGAAGAGTCTTCGGCAGATTGCCGCAGAAAGCCGAGCGCTGGCGGAGAAGGCTCGCGACGGCAAGCTGATGCCGGATGAGATGAGCGGAAACGTCTTCACCGTCAGCAACTTGGGGATGTTCGGCATCGACGAGTTCAGCGCCATCATCAATTCGCCCGCGACCGCGATTTTGGCCGTCGGCGCGACAAAAAAGACCCCTGTTGCCCTAGAGGACGATTCGATCGTTGTTCGACAAGTCCTGAAAGTAACCCTGAGTTGCGACCACCGCACGATCGACGGCGCGTCGGGCGCGATTTTCTTGCAAGATGTCAAGCAGAATCTGGAGCAGGCGATTCGGTTGGTGGGGTAGAATGCCCAAATGGTCGATCGGAGGCCCTCGCAGAGCATTGCCCCGATCGTTACCGAGCCCGCCTGCGCTCTCCCGTTTGAACAAAGATGACGGCGGTTCTCGCTAGTGGCTGGCACGATGAACTGGCGCGGCTGATCCGTAGCGCTCGGCATCGACTGACCGTCGCAGCGCCGTTTATCAGTCGCGATGGAGCCGCACTGGTCGTCGATCAATTGACGCCTGCCCTAAGACGTTCGGGGCGCATCGAAGTCGTAACCGACTTGGGGCCGGCACACGTGTGCGATGGCTCGTTGGACCTGTCCGCTGTGGAGCAGCTGCTACAGGTAGCCCCCAAATCGGCGCTGTGGCACGTGCCGCGATTCCATGCCAAGGTCTATGTCGCGGATGGCGCCAGGGCGATAGTAACATCCGGCAATCTCACGGGCGGGGCTTTCTATGGAAATGTCGAGTGCGGCCTCTTGGTCGACGACCCCTTGGCTTTAGAGGCCATAGAAGGCCTCTTTCAAGATTGCAGAGCAACAGGGGCCGCTGTGGGGCAGGTGCAATTAGCAAACTATGCGGCCGTGGCTTCCAAGGCTCGCGAGCGCTACGCCCGGCAACTGAAGACGACCGACTCGCGTTTGCGGCGAGCCTTCCGGCGGGCGCTGCTCGTTGCCGAAGACGAACTGATTCGCCTGCGGTTGGCTGGCGGACCAATCCATGCCGTGTTCGCGCTGACCATCGAGCACCTTCTGCGAAAGCACGGGCCCCTGCCAACCGCGCGCTTGCATGAGTTTATCAGCCGTCTCCACCCGGATCTATGCGACGACACGATCGATCGCGTCATTGACGGCAAGCGCTTCGGCAAAAAATGGAAGCACGCCGTCCGCACCGCGCAACAACACCTTAAGCGCACGGGAGTCATCAGCTATACCGACCGGCTCTGGGACCTGTCGGACGGTCCCTGATTGGCTATTTGCGATGGGATGTCTGCGCGCCCATCCGTTCATTCTCGAGACTATAGAATTCGAATGAACGATCCGCTAAGGCGATCGGGCTCGTCGATTAGCGGGGTTGTCTAAGTTCGACCGGCAAAACCTGTAAAATTAACAGGGTGGATTCAATCCATAATTCTCTTTTCTGTCTTATAATCTCCTCACTTGACTTTGCAAAAGGAGGAGTTTCGATGAAACGCTTTATCGCTTTAGCGCTGGCTGGCGTCATGGCGCTGTCGGCAAACGCAGTGGTGATTTACGACGCATTGACCGGTACGCCTGGCCTCACCTTCACCAGCGGCACCCCGCGACACCTGATGGGCGACGGCATGGACGTGCTGGCTCCCAGCGGCACGATGGTATGGGAACTGAACCAGGTCGACTTTGTGCTGATCGCGGCGGCAGCCGTCAACTTCCAGAACGTAACCGCGCGCCTGCGCGTCTTCGACAGTTACGGACCGCTTCCGCTCGACGCCAATCCGGCCTTTGGCACGATGATCGGCGATTTCAACTACAATCTGGGCGCTTTGAGCACCACCGGAGCCGCCGCGTTCATCGTCAGTCTGGCCGTGCCTGCCGGCGTCATGCTGGGCGCGAATCTGGACAAGGGCATTGAGATCATGCTGATGGGCGACAACGTCGTTACGCAGACCCTGACGTGCGGCGTGGTCGATATGGCGCCGCTAGTGGGCGGCCAGGGCGGCCTTGTCGACGCTTTCTATCGGGATGCCAACGCCAACGGCCTGATCGACCGGAATGACGCCCGAACTTTCAGCGGCAGATTGAACGACAACACCGCTCTGCGCTTGCACGCCACCGAAGTGCCGGAGCCGGCTTCGATGATCGCTCTGGGCATGGGCTTGGCCGGCATCGCTCTGCGACGCCGAAACAAGTAGTCCGTACCTAAAGGCTGTTCCTCCAGCGCGGCTCGAATCACCGGGCCGCGCTTCACTCCTCCTGATACCTTGGCTTCCTGCGCTCCAAGAACGCCTTCATCCCGTCTTGCCCTTCATCGCCAGACCGAAGGTTCGCAATCAACCTGGCTGTTTCCTCGCGCGCTTGACCAGAATCCCATGACGGCAACTCGCTCAGCAGTTTCTTGATCGCCGCCATAGCAACGGGGCCGTTCTCTAGCAACATACGGACAACCTCGTCCGCACTATCGCCAAGCCGATTCACAAGGCCGATCCTCAGCGCGGTCTCAGCGTCAAATCGCTCGGCCGACAAGAACAAAGCCCTCGCATGGCCGATACCGATCTTCCGTACGACGTATGGCGAGATGACCGAAGGCGCCAACCCCAATCGAGCTTCCGTAAATCCAAATTGAGCGTCCAGCGCGCTCACTACATAGTCGCAGGCGGCTAACAGACCCGCCCCGCCCCCCAAGCAGGCGCCGTGAGCATAGGCGACTACGGGTTTGGGGCAAGCGGCAATCGACTCAAACGCATCGGCCAATCGAAGCGAGTCTTGATAGTTTTCTTCTTTTCCGAATGCTGCAATTTCCGCCATATAGTTCAGATCCGCGCCGGCGCAGAACGACTTGCCTTCGCCGGACAACGAGACCACCTTAACGCTCGCGTCTGTAGAGAGTTGGCGAAACGCATCCGTGATCGCTTGAATCAGCTCTGCGTTCAAGGCGTTGTGCTTGTCAGGCCGATCAAGAACGACCTTCGCGACCCGACCTTCTTTCTCAATCCGAAGCATGGCTTAAATCAAGGCGCCCAACTCGGATGCGAAACGATCGATCTCTTCCCGAGTTCGCGTCTCCGTTACCGCCACCAACAGGCAATCCCTCAGTTCTGGATAGTAGTCGCCCAAAGGCAAACCGGCCAGGACGCTCTTCTCCAACAGCCGATCTCGGGCTACCGTCGGATCGATCGGCAGTCTCAAAGCGAACTCGTTAAAGAACTTTGCATCGGGAAAAGCCATAGAGCATCCGGGCAGGGAGGAGAGTCGTTCAGCCGCGTAATGGGCCTTCTGAGCGCACGTTTCGGCAACCGCCGTAATTCCGTGCTTGCCCAAAGAGGCCATATAGATGGTCGCTGCCAAAGCGCACAGCGCTTCGTTCGTGCAGATGTTCGACGTTGCTTTCTCTCGCCGAATGTCCTGCTCGCGAGCGCGAAGCGTCATCACAAAGCCGCGGCGTCCTTCCACATCGGTCGTCTCGCCCACAATGCGCCCCGGAATCTTGCGGATATGCTCCTGCTTGCAGGCAAAGAAGCCCAACAGAGGTCCGCCAAAGTTCATCGAGAGGCCTAGGGTCTGACCCTCGCCCACGACGATGTCGAACCCAAACTGGGACGGTGGCTTGAGTACGCCCAGCGAGATCGGGTTGACCGAAACGACCGCCAACGCGCCAACCGAGCGCGCAGCGGCTACGATCGACGCCAGATCGTCAATGTTGCCAAAGAAGTTTGGATACTGCACCAATACGGCGGCGGTCCGATCGTCCAACACATCGATTACGTTCTCGACCTCGACATAGTCGCGCTCGGTCGTCTTTAGATAGGTTTCGGTTACCTCTCGATAGTGAGGATGCACCGACCTCGCGCAGACGATTCGGTTTCGCCCCGTAACGTTGCAGGCCATCAGACCCGCCTCTGCAAGCGCGGTCGCGGCGTCGTACATCGAGGCGTTGCAGACGTCCATGCCCGTCAAGGCGCAGATCATGCTTTGGAATTCAAAAATGCTTTGCAACAGCCCTTGGCTAACTTCCGGCTGATAGGGCGTGTAGGCGGTCAGAAACTCGCCTCGGCTAAAGAGCGCGGGCACAATGCTGGGCACGAAGTGATCGTAGATGCCTGCGCCCAAGAAGCAGACGTTCTCGACCATGTTGGCGTTCTGCGATGCCATGCGGGAGAGGTTTCGGAAGATCGCATGTTCGTCCAAGCCAGCGGGAACGCTGAGCGGGCCATCGATGTAGAGGTCGTCCGGAATATCGCGAAAGAGTTCTCGAACCGAACGAGCGCCGATCTCCGCCAGCATTCTTCGCCGATCTTCGTCGGTATGGGGGATGTACCGCATTAGTGATCCGACCGGTACGCCGCATACTCGTCCGCGCTCATCAAATCGTCCAACGGCGATAGGTCCGTTGCCCGGATTCGCACGATCCAACCCTCGCCATAGGGGTCGGTGTTGATCAGTTCCATCGCGCTGACCAGATTTCCGTTCGCAGCGGCTACCTCGCCTTCAACGGGCGTATACAGCTCGGACGTGGTCTTGTTCGAATCGACCGCTCCAAAGGCTTGCTCTTTCTGCAGATAACGGCCCGGCTCTGGCAGTTCGACGTAGACGATGTCGCCTAACTCGCCTTGCGCGTAATCAGTGATCCCGATGACGATCTCGTCGCCTTCGACGCGAACCCACTCATCGGTCTTGGTGTACTTAAGATTGGAAGGAACGTCCATGCCTTGCGACCTCCGGGTCGGATTTGCTCCGATTCTACCCGGGCGTCAGCGGGCAGCTTTGTCTTTGTTGGGCGTTTGGCCTCTTTGGTCTTCCTTTCTGCGCCCGCGACCGTTCAAGCGCTCCATTTTTTGGCTGTATTGGAGCGCGGTGTGCACAAAGGCCGCATGAGACCAGGTGAGCGGCGCAACGGAGAGCGGCTCGCCCGTGTAGGGATGGATCTGTTCGGACAATGCGCCTGTCGGCAGCGCCCACCGGATGCACCATTCGAGCAGTTCGAGCGGTCGCTCCATATCGCAGGGCTCATCGGCAGCCAAGATCAGGTGCTCGGCCAGCCACAGAGTGCAGATAAACCAGGGATTGCCCGGCACGCTGTGCGACTGGCGGAAGTAGTAGTCGTTTTCGTATCGCGCCATGCCGCCTACTTCTGTATTGACCCAGAGCCGTTGCTCGATCGTGCGCGCGGACGACTCGACCTCGGGATCGTCGATGGGGAACATGCCAAAAAGCGGTATCACCAGCGAACTGGAGTCGGGCACCAAGTCTGGCGAGTAACCCCCTCGTTTGGACGGATAGAGCGTGCGCAGGAAGAAGCCTCGATCGTGATCGTAAAAGTAGGTTTTGAAGTTTTCTTTGATCTGGTTGGCGGCGGTCTTAAACTTCTTGGCGCGGGTATCGCCGATCAACTCGGCAAAGCGCGCGCCGGCCTCCAATCCTGCCCAAACGGCGACGGTCGTAAAGCAGTGCACGCCGCGCCGCTCTTCCCAAAGATCCCAACTGGGAAGAGGCAAATGCGAGTGCGGATCGCGAAAATCGACCATAAAGTCGCACATCGGCACGATCATCTTTTCGTAGAGCGGCTCGACGAACTCGATGTCTTGCAGACTTTCGTAATGCCGCCACAGCGCCCACATCACTAGCCCTGTGCCGTCCTCTTGAAACGGAACTTCGGCCTTGCCATCGATGTACCAAGGATGCCAAGACGCTCCCATACTGCCGTCGGGCGTATATTTGTGCATCAGCGCCGCTCGATCGGGCGGCAGCACGCGAGCGCAGAACTTAAAAAAGTTTCGAGAGACTAGCGCAAATCGAAGCTCGTCGAAAACGCTCGTGATGATCGCTCCGTCTCTCGGCCACAGGTAGCTGTAGTGCGCCTTCACGTTCTGCATGATGTCCGAATCGTTGGCGGCGGTTACTGCGCCTCGGTCGTCGATTTGCGTCCGCATGATCAGCAGGCTGCGAGCGCAAAAATCGGCTATGCGTTGAGGAAGCTTCGAGAAGTTCTCAGCGCTTTTGGAGACCCAAGCGCGCCAAAAGCTCTCCGTTTCCCGCGCCAGCGCCTCTGGCCCGCGCGCTTGAACCAATTGATGAAGGTCCGACACCTGCTGCAAGTTTCGACCGCAGGCAATCCAATACCACATCGTTTGGGCGCCTTCTGCCGGCAGAGGCAAATGAAACGCGACCGTGCTGTCGACCGAGCCTTGCTCGATCGGATTGCCCGCTAGTTGCCCATCCTCGGCGTCGCGCCATGTTCCCACCAGATGGCTGTAGCCCTTGACGCCCGTCGTGTATTGAGAGATGCCGCCATAAGCATCGTAACCAGAAATCAAGAAGTAGTTGTCGAGCTTATAGTGGACGATGGCGTTTAGATAAGGGTTGAAGAAGGCGGTGTCGCCAATGTCGCTCTCCATGATGCGCAAGTCGTGAGAAAAGAAGATTCGCGCCTCTCGGGGGCGGTTCGCCAGGTTCTTGGCTTCGATGCGCTTGATGTAGAGGTTGTGGCCGTGATGCACGACATCGACCAAGTGGAGTTCCAACTCCAATTCTTCGTTGCGGCAAAGCACGTTGCTGGCCAGGGTGCCGTCCATGTAGTCGATCGCTTTCGACCAGGAAGGGTCTTCCAACCACGCAAATCGGTCCTCGACCCATACGCCCATGCGAAGCTTGGCGCCGCTCAGGTGATTATAAAGACCAACGTACGGGAAATAGAAGTCGCGGACGTTGAGACCGCTGTCAAAGGCGAGCAGCATCTCGCCGTTTCCGATGGCTAATGGTCTGGGCATACTCTCTCTATTTTCGGCGGCTGACCGCCTGCTCCTCGGCCAAGTTCGCCCGTAAGAGCGCCGGGAACTCTGGCCCATTTCTCGCTGTTACGTAAGAAGCCCTATGCGGGCTTTGGCTTCCAGCGGGAATCAAGGGTATACTATTATGCCCGTTGGGGCGATGTAAAGGAGGTTTTGGATGAAGCTTAGAATAACGTTTTTGGCTCTTGGGCTGCTCGCGGTATTTGTATCGACGGCGCAACCAGGCAAGCAAGAGAGCGTACTTCCGTTCGAGTACGTCCCCAACCGTTTGCTGCTCAAGTTTCGAGATTCAGCGCTGCCGACAGGTTGGCAGAACGGGAAGATCGTCAACGCCCATCCGTTGCTAGTGCAGCTCAATCCCAGCCGAGCGCAGGTCATGGACCTGATCGATGTCATCGTTCTCGATTTCGACCGGCCTGTCAGCGTCCCCAACCTAGTTCGATTTGTAGCCGGCCACCCGGACGTTGAGTTCGCAGAGCCGGACGGCATTGCTCGAATCGCGTGGACGCCTAACGATCCGAATTTCCTCAACAACAACCAATACGGCCCCCGCAAGATCGATGCAGAGCCCGCTTGGGACGTATGGAGAGGCGACGATAACTTCATCATCGCCATTCTGGATACGGGCGTGCAGTCGAACCACAGCGACCTTAACGGCAAGTTTGTCACAGGCTACAACTACATCGCCAATAATAGCAACGCCGAGGACGACCATGGCCACGGTACGCACGTGGCCGGCATTGCATCGGCGAATACTAACAATGGCGTGCTGATGGCCGGCATCTGTCCAATGGGCAAGATCATGTCGGTCAAGGTGTGCAATTCGGGCGGAAGCTGCAGCTGGAACGGTATGGCCAGCGGCGTTACGTTCGCCATGGCCAACGGCGCCCACGTGATCAACATGAGCATTACCGGCTCGGGCGGAAGCGCAACCTTGGCGACGGCCCTGACTCTTGCGCACAACAATGGCGTGCTCACCATCGCGGCGGCCGGCAACAACGGCTCGTCCAGCAGCAACTTCTATCCGGCCAACTATCCCGAGGTGATCGCGGTCGCGGCCAGCAACAACACGCCCACCAATAATAAGTGGCAGTGGAGCAACTATGGCAACTGGGTGGATGTGGCCGCTCCGGGAGAGAACATATTCTCAACCTGGCGCTTCGACAGCACGAACTGGCTCAGTGGCACCTCGATGGCTTCCCCGCACGTTGCGGGCGCGGCTCTGTTGCTCTATTCGAAACTGGTCGAACTGCCCGCTCAGCGCAGCATGGCGACCGCCTTGCAGGTTCGGACGCTATTGGAGACGACGACCGATCCGGTCAACGATACGCTCTTGGGGTCGTATGTGCGCACCGGAAAGATCAACCTGAACCGGGCGTTGCGCTCCATCTTGCTGGACGGCGACATCAACGGCGACGGTTGCGTCAACGACACCGACCTTGCGATCATTCTCGAAAGATTTGGTCAATCAGGTCCAAACCGAGCCGACCGTAACAGCGACGGTGTGGTAGACGACACGGACTTGGCGATCGTCCTGTCCCAGTTTGGCCAAGGCTGTTGATCGATAGCAGGCTCTCATCGCGAGAGCCTGCTACTTTGACTTCTCCAACTCCATCGAGAAAAACTTCTGAAACGGCTCGCCGGTGCGGGCGAACTCGCCGACTTCAATCCATCGTCCCTTTTCGTCTAGTTTGATCGTATATCGGACGTTGCCCGGGCCTGCTTTGAAACCCCAGACGATCGATTTGTCGCCTACTTCGATGTCGGAGTCTGCGGTCATTCCCTGCTGCGTGATCGATCGCATAATGTGCTTTTGCTTCGTCGTATCGTACAAGATCATGCCGAGCGCATGGTGCACGACCAACTCCTCGCCGCCCTCTCCCTTGATGACGCCCTTTCCTTCCACAACCAGCGCAAGACCGTCCAGGCGCGATTCGACCACTTCAATTACGTCGGCCGTATGCTTCTCGCCTCCAGCCATCAGCATCTCGGCTTTGCCTTTCCATGTGCCGATCATAAAGGCCAGTTTCTTCATGGCCTCTTTCTGATTGCCTGCTGGGGGCTGGGCGACAGCGCTGCAATTAAGAGCAGCGAGCGCGACGAGAAGAGCGGCCTGCCATAGGGTCTTTGTCATCCTCATGGGATAACGTTCGACCTGGCAGGCCGCTTTCCTATTGGAGGTGTGTTAGTTTTGTGCGGCTCGTTGATTCTGCTGGAGTCGAGCGACTGCCGAAGGGCCGGCAGGGTTGAGCAGGAGTTCGACCATTTCATCCGTAACCATCTCTTGGATTCGAGCGTTGCTCAACTGTTGCTGGGCCACGGTGAAGGTCGCGTTCTGCGCCTGTTGGGGCGTCATTCGTCGGATGTTGTTCAACTGCAGCATCGCATCGTTGCGAAGCTGCTCGACAACGCCTTGGACGCTTTGTCGGGCTTCGCGCTGCTGATCGCGGTTGCCCCCGCGGCCAGGCTGCCTCAAGTTGACGCCGGTTTGACGCTCGATCTGGCGCATCGATTGCCCCATCATTTGCCAAACGTATCGGTCGGATCGCCTTCGCCACTCCTCGTCCGAAATGCCGCGAATCTCTCGGATCATTTCGTTAGCCGACTCGCGACGCGAATCGGTGTACCAGATGGACTGTGTCTGCTCGGGCCTGAGGATCGTCGCCAAGCGCGCAGCCTGATTGCGGATAAAGGTCTCGAACTCTTGATCGAGCGCCCTCAATCCGTTCTCAAGCGTCTGCACCTGTGCATTCAGATCGCCGGCAAGCGCGCTCCCGCGCCCGACAGAATCGTTGGCCGATCCGATCAGGCTCGCGTTCTTGTCGATAAGGGCTTTGCGGGCCTCCTCATAGGTCGCCCGCTTCTCGACCGCGCCCTTGGTTATTCTTGCAAACTCTGCCAGCTGGCCCGAGTTGAGGTTCAGCGGCTGCATAATGCGGAGAGCGTCCAATTCGTACATCGCCAACTCGGCAGAATTGGACTGCTGTGCAACGGCGCCAATTACGGTTGCGGTTGTCAAAGCCGCCAAAGCAAATCTAATCATGAGAATGCCTCGCACAAAACTGAATTTACGTACTATCAAACGGTACGAATGAGGAGAACGAAGGTTCGGCGCTTTTGCCTAAACGGTCCAATCGGAGCGAGGAATCTCAACGCGAGATCGAGCTGCCATCGCTTCGTTCGCGCGCAGCGCCGCGACGCACGCCTTAAGAGCCTCGGATGCGGGCACGAGCGGCTTCTCGCCCTGCTGGATGCAGCGGATAAACTGCGCAAGCTCCAGCCAGTAGGCGTTGCGGTTCTCGCCGTAGGCCAGCTCTTCCGGCTTGGCGTCGCTGCGCTTGGTCGGCCCGCCTTCGACCACGATCGCCTCGCGCCCGCCGACCTTCTCGCGCTGTGCGGCGTCCAGCCAGGTCAATTGCTCGGCCTTTGCCTCTCGGAACAGGTAGCCCTTTGATTCTTCGATAAAGCCGATGCTGCCTTTATCGCCAAAAACCCATTCGGAGTAAGAGTCGTGCGCGTTGCTGGTGATGGAACTGTAAAGAGCCCGCACGCCGTTGGGATACTCGAAGACGCACGAAACGTTGTCGAACGCCTCGCGACCGTCTTGCCAATAATCCACCCCGCCAAACCCGACCACGGCGGTCGGCGCAGAGCCTAAGAACCAGTTGAAGATGTCGATTTGATGGGATCCTAACTCGGCCATCAGACCGCCCGAATACTCATCATAGAGCCGCCAGTTTAGACGCCGCTCCAGCGAGGCGTCAGGCACGGATCGCCGCCAGCTTCCGTTGCGATGCCAGACGGCTCTCAAGTGGGTAACGCGACCGACGGCGTCGGCCTTGACCCCGTTTCGGGCCTTTTGATAGATCGGGTTGTGCCTTCGCTGATGACCGATCATCAATGTTTTCCCGGTTGATGCCGCGGCAGCCGCCATCGCCTTAGCGTCTTGTACCGTTTTGGCCATCATCTTCTCGCACAGCGCGTGTTTGCCCGCCCGCAGGGCAGCGATCGTCATCTGGGCATGAAGATGAAGCGGCGTCGCGATCACGACGCCCTCGATCGAGGCATCGTCCAATACGGCTCGATAGTCGCTGACGGCCTTGGCCGCGGGCGCGATTTTTCGACCGTTCTCCAGATGCGGCGCGTAATCGTCGCAAATCATGACGATGTCTGCGCCGGGCACGGTCGTCAGTTGGCGCAATAGGTTCGTCCCTTGGGCGCCCGTGCCGACCAGCGCGATCTTGGACTTGGGCTGAGCGTTAGCCTTAGAGGTGAGAACGCCAAACGAGACGAGGGCCGCGCCAATGGCCGATTGCCGCAAAAAGTCGCGCCGAGAGAGATCCATCAAGTAAAGAAGTTCGCCGCAATCGGCAAGGACTCCTGCCTAGGCCGCTCGCTTCTCTCGACCGTCCATAATGGCCGAGCGCACCTGTTCCCACTGTTCCACGGGAATCGAGAGGAACAACTTGACCACTTCGGGATCGAACTGAGCGCCGGCGCACTTTTCGATCTCGGCCTGCGCCTCTTCGATCGACCGTCCCTGGCGATACGGCCTGTCCGATGTGATCGCGTCCACGGTGTCGGATATGGAGAAGATGCGAGCGCCTAACGGGATCTCATCGCCCGATAGCCCATACGGATAGCCCGCTCCGTCCCAGCGCTCGTGATGATGAAGCACGATCGGCGCGGCCGGACGCAGCATATCGACCTTCATGCACATGCGATAACCGACAACCGGATGTTGCTTCATGATCACCCATTCTGCGTCGTCTAACGGGCCGGGCTTGTAGAGGATGTTGTCCGGCACACCGATCTTGCCGATGTCGTGCAAGAGAGCGCCTCGCTCGATGGCGGTCAGTTCGTCGCCCTCGATCCCCATCTGGCGAGCCATCAGCATCGTATAGGCCGCAACCCGTTCGCTATGGCCCTCCGTCTCCGTGTCCCGCGTATTCAGGGCGGCCAGCAGCGCTTCCATCGTCGCCCGGTAAGTCTTCTGGAGCTCCTCGTGCAACAGATCTTCGCGCTTGGTCTCCAGCGTTCGTCGCGTCAGATTCCGCTCGATCATGATCGGAATCTCTTGCACGTTGTAGGGCTTGGTGATAAAATCGGCCGCGCCTTCTTTCAGAGCCCGTCGCGCCATTTCGATGTTTCCAAAACCAGTGATCAGGATGACGGGCAGCCCCGGACGCTTGCGATTGATGTTCGCCAGTAGTTCAAAGCCGTTCATACCCGGCATAAAGATGTCGCTGAGGACGATGTCGATCGGCTGGGAATCGATAAGGGTCAGGCCTTCTGCCGCGTTCGATGCGGCAAAGACTATGTACTTAGCGTCTTCAAGCACAAAGCGCATAGTCTCCCGCGCCAAGTCGTCGTCGTCTACGATCAGCACTCTGCGCTGTTGCGATTCGCTTATTGAAGACATCTCTGAGTTCTCTTCGAAGTATCTATAAAGCATTGACCGTGCCGCCTTCCTGGCAGGGCGCCGCCAGGCGCATGGCGCGTCAAGGCTCCATCCATCTGTTTATTATTGGCCAGCCTGGGCAGACTGACCACATAGATGAGAGAAATCCCGTATATTTGGCGTCGATCAAAGGACTTGGATGCCAATCGGAGAAGATAAGATGCGTGGCAAAAATGAAGCTCGCGGTCTACACCGTGATGATCGGACCGTCCAATGTGGAGGCCGCAGCCGACATGGTGGCCAACGCAGGCTATGACGGTATCGAGTGGCGCATCCATCCCGAATGGCACATTTCGCCCGCCGACCTTCCTCGCCATGCCAAGCAGTACGCGCAATTAGCCGAAGAGCGCGGCATCGCAACCAGCGGATTCTCGACCTACATTCCCATAAGCGATCTAAAGACTCTCGACGCCGTGTTCGCAGGCGCCGCCGAGATGGAGGCAATGGAGGTTCGGGTCAACGTGCCTCGATACGACGGCAAGAAGCCCTATCCGAGGCTGCTGGACGAGGCCAAGCGCGACCTGAAGGGCGTGGCCGACTTGGCAAAGAGGCACGGCATCAAAGCGACCGTAGAGATGCACCACGGCGGGATCATTATCGATTCGGCCTATTCGATGCGCCTGGTCGAGGGCTTTGACCCGGCACAAATCGGCGTCATCTACGACCCGGGCAACATGGTGCACGAAGGCTTCGAGCGTTGGCAAATGGGCATGGAGCTTCTGGGCGATTACTTAGCCCGAGTGCACGTCAAGAACGCAAAGTGGGTCAGCGGGCCGAAGGATTCGCAGGGAATGGGTCGTTGGAAGGCCGAGTGGGCGCCTTTGGACGACGGCGTCGTGCATTGGGGCGACGTGATCAATGCGCTTAAAGCCGTCGGATACGAAGGCTGGCTGTCGCTAGAGGACTTTCATTCCGGTATGCCGGTCGATCGAAGGCTCAAGTCGGCTCAAGAACTTTTAACCCGCTTGATAAAAGATTGACGCCCAGTCGTCCATTGCATCCTGCCAAGGCCGCATGGGCGGCAAGCCGTTCCAACCGCTTCGATACGAGACGAGCGATGTATCGGTCGGTCTTTCGGCGGGCGTCGGCCAATCCGACTTTGAGATGCCGACAACCGTGTGCGTCAGGCCCATCGATTTGAACGCTTGCTCGGCAACCTCCTTCCATGTTGCACGGCCATCGTTAACGATATGGAAGACGCCTCTCAACCGATTCTCCGCGATCTTGGCAATTTGGTTGGCAAGATCGACCGTGTAGGTCGGACTGCCCCACTTGTCGTCTACAAACCGCATGCGCTGTCCCTCTTGCGCCATCTGGATCGCGCGAGCCGCAAAGCACGGCCCCAAGCCGAACAGCCAAGCCGTGCGCACGATCGCCGCGTCGGGAAGGATGCGCTGGATCGCTCGCTCCGCTTCTAATTTCGATCGGCCATAGACATTGATCGGGTTGACGGCGTCGAACTCGTGATACGGCGCGCCCTTCTCGCCGTCAAAAACGTAGTCCGTCGAGACGGCGATCAAATGGCATTTTGCTCCTCGGCATGCGGTTGCGAGGTTCGCCCCGCCCTCGGCATTGATTCGAAAGGCGGCCTCGGGGTTCTGCTCGCACTCGTCAACCCGCGCCATCGCCGCACAGTGGATAACGACATCGGGCACTGAGGCTCGGACGAAATCGATCGTCTGATCGGCATTGGCAACGTCAAGATCGGCGCGGCGCGGCGCCAAAACAGTGTGAGAATAGAGCGCGGCGACCGCTTCCTTCCCCAACAAACCCGTGCCGCCCGTGACCAAGACTCTCATCTGACTACCAGAACTTTACCAGAGATGCGATGCCGACGATGGCGCGGTAAACGGTGAAGGGCAGGGTCGTCTTAGTTCGAAGATAGGCCAGCAAGAAAGCGATACAGGCCATCCCCACGATCATCGACGCCAAAGCGCCCGCAATCATCGGCGCGATCATGTCGTTCGGAATGCCCGCGTCCATCGCCTTTTTGAACGAAAAAACCGCCGCGGCCAAGGTGATCGGCACAGACATCAAGAACGAAAACCGCGCCGCCGCCTCGCGCTGAAGACCGAGGAACAGCCCCATTGTCAAAGTACTGCCCGAGCGCGAGACGCCCGGCATCAGCGCAAGCGCCTGCGCGCATCCAATGAGAATGGCATCCCAAAAACCCACTTTGCCGAGCGGTCGCTCCTTCTTTCCCAAATAGTCAGCCAGATACATCAGTAACCCAAAGCCGATCAGGAACGCGGCGATAATTTTGTTCTGTCCTCGGAAGACCGCCTCGATCTGATCGCTAAAGAACAGCCCGACCAACCCGGCCGGGATGCAGCCGAGTACGATCGCATACGCCATCTTCCGATCTGTCGATCTCGCAGGAGATCGGCTCAGCCCAGCTTGAAGGTAGGTCCACAAGTCCCGCCAAAAGTAGAGAATCAGGGCGCAGACCGTGCCTATGTGCAGCGCCAAATCGAACATCAGTTCGACTTCGGGCGACCCGGCGCTGATCCCGAACCACTCTCGCCCCAAAATCAAGTGGCCCGAGCTTGAGATCGGGAGAAACTCGGTCAAACCCTGAATCACGCCTAGAAAGAGGGCCTCGAGCAGGCTCAAGGCGTCACCTCGACAAACTCCTTAGGCCGATAGGTTTTGTTATACCAAAGCGCGACGTTGCGCGCGATCACAGCGACCGGAACCCCGAAAAACATCCCCATCAGGCCAAAGAACTTGCCGACCACCAGCAAGATCAAGATGACCATGGCCGGATGAAGATCGACGCTGTCGCCGATAATTTTCGGCATGATCATCTTGTGCTCGATGAAGAACAGCACGGTGATGAAAATCGCCACGCCCACGGCGGTCGGCACATCGGTTACGACCAGCGCCATCAACGTGATCGGTACGCCCGCCAGCGCCGAGCCGATGACCGGTATCGCCCGCGCAACGCCTGCGAACAGCGCCATGGTCAGCGCATAAGGCACCCCGAACAGCGCCAGGCCGATCCCCATCGCCACCCCGGCGATCACGCAGAGAATCAGTTGCCCGACGATGAAGGCCCGCATGATGGCGTTGGTCTCGGTCGCAATCTTGGTAGCCAGCCGAACGTGCCGGCGCGGCACCATCAGCATAATCTCCTTCCTCAAACTCCGGCGAAGCAGGCGACTGTCGTAAACCAGATAGAAGATCAAAACGGGCGCAAGCAAGAGTTCGATCAGAAAGTTAAAATAGGCGCCCGTGCGCCGTCCGATGTTCTTCGTCCATTCCCCTATATTCCCAAAGAGCGATCCAACCGCTGTGCTCATCTCCTCCCGCTGCTTCTCCGCCCACTCCTGCGTTCCCTCAGGCAGCGACTTGTACCAATCGTCGTATGCGGCAGAAATGTCCTCGATAAACGCCTCGACCTTGGCTTGGTGCTTCGAAGAGTTGTCAATGAACTTCTTCGTTTCTTGCACGAACGGCGACACAAACGCGCGAGCCCCTAGAATTATGAGAACGACCAGACCGACGACGGCCAACAACGTAACAAACCCCCGCCAAATGAGAGGCGGAATCGAGGTCGGTTTGTAGCGGCAAACGGTATCGACGACAGGGCAGAGTATATAGGCGAACGCACCCGACACAAGCATCAATCCGGCCACGTGCAACGATTGCCACGCAACGTACAGCACGACCGCGATCAGCGCCAAGCGCACCAACAGCCAAAGAAGGCTGAATGCCCAGGGCTGTGGGACGCTCTCGGTCGGCTTCACGGTCGAGCGTGATTATACCGTCAAGCGTCTTACGACTGGTCGGATACAAACTCCTTCCAAAGCGCGTCGGCGCTCTTGCCGGTCAGCTTCTCAAACAGCGGCATCGGGTCTTCTCGGTGGCGCAGGGCTTTGTCCAATGCAGGCACAAGCCGCATATCGTACTTGCGAGAGCACCATGCCAGCCACTTGGCCGTCGTCCGATAAGAGTCGGTGTAATTGCTTTTCTCAGCGTCGATCTTGGTGCGGCCAGACCCGGCATGGAGTTCCGGTTCGTAGCGCCACCATCGAATGTAGTCCGCAATCCCCTCCACCAGCCAGCCGGGTTTAGCGCGACTGGGCGGATACTGCTGGACGATGTGGGTCAGTTCGTGCACCACCATCCCTAAATCGTTCGGATTTCTCGCAATCCAATCGGCGCTGATGGTGATCGTATCGCCCGATGCATGAGCCGGCACGTTTAGCGTCTTCTTGAAAACAAGTTTGATCTGTGCCGGCGGCTTGTACGCTTCGCCTCTTGAGCCGCCTGTAACAGGGTCCCTTCCGTCGGTCGCCAGAAGCTCCGTTACTTTCGGATGCCAAGCCTCAACCAGCGCTTTGGCCGTCTCGCCCCACTCCTTCGCCTCCGGCGCGTCAGAAACATCCACTGCGACAGGCGGACAGGCAATGGCCTTCGCAAGGGGATACATGTTCTTAGAATCTGACGACAGACCGACCAACAGGCAAAGCAGCGAGGCGAGAATCATCTTGCCCGACCGCTATTCTTCGCTCAGAAATTCTTCGGCTTGGAACAGGTTGATGCCGCTCTCTATTAGGCTGATATACTTGCCCATCAGCGCCTCTTCTTCGACCTGCTCGTCCAAGAACCATTGCAAAAATTGGAAGCCGACATAGTCGCCCTCGGACAGCGCGACCTGAGCCATGCGCTTGAATTGCGCCGTAACGGCCTGCTCGCTGGTCAAGGCCTTCTGACAAGCCTCGAGCGCCGACTCGAACCGCGTTTCGGCGGCCGATACGGCAGGGATGTTGAACGGCGTGCTGGTATCGATCAAAAACTTGACGATCTTCAGCGCATGTTCGCGCTCTTCTTCGCTTTGAGCGTAGAACGCTTTGGCCCAACCGTCTAAGTCGTTGCTTGCAAAGTAGGCGGCTGTTGCCAAATAGTGATTGCTGGCTTTTAGTTCCCAGCCGATCTGCTCTTCGAGCATGGCGGCAAGTTGTTTGCTGATCATGTGTTGAAACCTCCAGACAGATAGTTTACTCGGCTTCTTCGCTTGCTAAGACGGACTGGTCGATCATGTGGCCCAACTTCTCGACCTTGGCCAAGAGGTAGCCGCGATTGTGCTCGGTTGGCTCGGCGACGATGGGCACATGCTCGACCACCTTCAAGCCGTAACCCTCCAGCCCGCTGATCTTGGCCGGATTGTTGGTCATCAGCCGTAGCGACCGAATGCCGAGCAAGAGCAGTATCTGCGCGCCGATGCCGTAGTCTCTTAAATCGGCCTTGAATCCCAAAGCCCGATTGGCCTCCACCGTATCCAGCCCCAAATCTTGTAGCGCATAGGCTTTGAGCTTATTGATCAGGCCAATGCCGCGACCTTCGTGCGGAATGTAGACCAGCGCCCCCCGCCCTTCGCGCGAGATCGCCTTCATCGCCAAGTGCAATTGATTGCCACAGTCGCATCGCAAGCTGCCTAACACATCGCCGGTAATGCAGCTGGAATGCATCCGAACCAAAACCGGCTCGCCCGAAGCCACATCGCCGACCGTCAGGGCGATGAACGGGTTGGAGTCCACCTCGCTCTCAAAGGCGTAAAGTTGGAACTCGCCAAACTGCGTGGGAAACTTGAGAGGCCCGGCCGCCTGCTTGACCAATCGCTCGGTGCGCCGCCGATACTCGATCAGTTCGGCGATCGTTACGATCTTCATGCCGTGCTTCTTTGCAATTTCGATCAACTGCGGCATACGCGCCATCGAGCCGTCCTCGTTCAAGATCTCGCACAGGGCGCCCGCAGGGCTCAGCCCGGCCAAATGCGCAAGGTCTACCACAGCTTCTGTATGCCCGGCTCTCTTTAGCACGCCGCCTTCTTGCGCTCTAAGAGGGAAGACGTGCCCAGGCCGCACAAAATCGCTCGGCTGAGCGCCAGGATCGACAAACAGCCTCACCGTCCGCGCCCGATCAAAGGCAGAAATGCCGGTCGTGGTGCCCTCGCGCGCGTCGATCGCCTCCGCAAACGGCGTGCCGTGGCGAGTGGTGTTGTCCTTGGTCATCATCGGGATGCCCAATTCGTCCAGCCTCTCCCCGGTGGCCGGCAGGCAGAACAGCCCGCGCCCATGAGTCACCATGAAGTTGACCGTCTCCGGCGTGATCCAGTCGGCAGCGATCACAAAGTCGCCTTCGTTCTCCCGATCCTCATCGTCGGTTACAATCAGAATCTGGCCCTTTCGAAACAGATCGATCGCTTCGTCAGCCGATGCAAAAACGCCGTCTTTCCCTTCCATCGCTATGGAAAAGAATACCCGACCTATCGGGCTCCGCGAACAAGAATCAGGCAGGTTTGCGGGCAATCTCAACCAGCGCTTTCAACGCCGCCTCCTTGTCGCCCGGTGCAATCTCGCCCTCGATCACCTTCTCCGCCAGTTCGTGCTTTAACCGCCCGATCTCAGGTCCAGACGTCAGTCCTAGCGCCTCCATGATCTCCTTGCCCGACAGAGGACTGGACCAGAGCGCTGTCGGTACGGGTTGCAATGCGGCATCGGCCCGGCGCCGCAGATCGGCCATGTCGGGCCGCTTTCCCGACGGGCGCCGCGCCTTTGCGTCCGCCTCTACCAAGGTCGTTAACTCCGCAAAGTTCGATCCGGCATCCCTCATCAAACGCCTCACCGCCCCCATGCTCCAACTCGTCTTATAACTCCCCGCGCGCATGTGCAGCCGCACCAACGCCGCGACCCGATTGATGTCGCGATTGGAGAACGTCAAACGACGCATCAACCTTCTCGCCAGACCCTCGCCTTCATCCTCGTGGCCAAAGAATCGATATCGCTCGCCGTCCCAGGTTCGACATTGGGGCTTGGCCGCATCGTGCAAGAGCGCGGCCAAACGCAACCGCCATCCAGCCTCCTCAGAAAGATTGTCCATCGCGGCCAAAGAGTGATCCCAAACGTCGTACAGGTGGTATCCGCCCTGCTCGCAACCGACCATAGGCAACAACTCGGGCGCGAATTGAGCCAGAAGGCCCAAATCTAAGAGCATTCGCATCCCTCTCGAAGCCTTGGGGCTGCTCAGCGTCTTCGTCCACTCTTCGCGGATGCGCTCTGCGCTGATGACCTTTAGGCGCTGAGCGTTGCGGCGGATGCCTTGAGCGGCGCTTTCTTCTATCTCGAACTCCAACAGCACGGCAAATCGCACGGCCCTCATCATGCGCAACGGATCGTCATGAAAGGTGATGTCTGGATCGCGAGGAGTGCGAAGGAGGCGAGCCTTGAGATCGGCCAGTCCGACGCCGGACGAATCCCAAATCTCGCCGGTGTGCAGGTTTTGATACAGGGCATTGACGGTGAAATCTCTTCGCAATGCGTCCTCTTCGAGCGTTGCCGCCTTTACGCTCGGTTTGCGGCTGTCGATCGCATACGATTCCGATCGCGTTTGGGCAAGTTCGACCGTCCTGCGCCCGATCCTGACAGAGGCGGTCCCAAATCGCCCATAGGTTGCGGGCCAGGTCGTCGCAATGCCCTTTGTGTACAAAAACTCAGCCAATCCGACAGCATCGCCAAGCACCGCAAGATCGAGATCGCCGGTTGCTCGAACCCCGCGCAGCCGATCGCGAACCGCCCCGCCGACCAGGTAGACGCAACCCTCCCACTCGGTCCCGACGGTCGCATCGCGAATGCGCCTAAGCGCAGAGACCATTCTCAGCCTCTCGCAGCCAAACGGATTGCCGAGCGCAAGAGATCGTTCTCGTTCGCCTCAGGGTTCTCTTCCATCGCCGTTTCGACCGCCTTCCGCGCCAAAGACTTCGTATAACCCAATTTTACGAGCGATTCCACCAAGTCGTCCAACTCCGATGGGCCCGTCTGAGCCACCACGGCGGCGACTTTGCGCTCAAAGCCTAGCTCCGCCGCCTTGTCGCCCAATTCGATCACGATGCGTTGCGCCAACTTCGAGCCGACTCCAGGGCATTGCTGCACCTGCGAGGCGCTTCGGTCGGCGATAGCGGCGGCCAGTTTGCTCGGCTCCATCGCGCTCAGCATGTTGAGCGCCAGCTTGGGCCCAATGCCGCTGATCGAGACCAAAAGATCGAACAGCCTTCGGTGCCACGCCTCTGCAAAGGCATAGAGCACGATGCCCTCTTCCTCGTTAAAGATTGCGCGCGTGGTGATCTGGCGACCTTCGCCTACCATTAGCGACCCCAAGAGCCCCGACGGCGCGCGAAGCTCATAGCCGACCCCGGACACGTCTAAGATGAACCGGTCGCCATCGATCGAAACCACCTCGCCCCTTAGCAAGCCGATCATCTTAAGGGATCACCTTGTTGAGCGGATACTCCACAATGCCCTCGCCCCCCGCCCGCCGAAGGCTGGGGATGAGCTCCCGCGCCTGCTTCTCGTCAAGAATGACCTCCACCGCGAACCAACCCTCGTCGCTGAGCGGCGAGAGCGTCGGTCGCCTGAGCGCGGGCATCAGAGCCAGCACCGACTCCAAGCGCTCGGACGAGACGTTTAGCTTCAACCCGACCAGACCCTCCGCGGCGATCGCGCCCTGCATCATCAAAAAGATGCTCTCGATCTTCGTCCGCTTCCATTCGTCGTCCCAGGCCGTCTCGTTTGCGATTAGGCGCGTGGTCGAAACGAGCAGCTCATCGATAATCTCCAAATTGTGCGCCCGCAACGAACTGCCGGTCTCCGTATTGACGACGATGGCATCGACCAAGTTCGGGGTCTTGACCTCGCACGCGCCCCAAGAGAACTCGACCTTGGCGCGGACGCCCTTCTCAGCCAGCCATCGCTCGGTCAGGCGGACGTACTCGGTCGCTATGCGCTTGTCCTCTAAATCCTGGACCTTTGTGAAGCCGGAATCGCGATGCGCGGCCAGCACAACGCGCACGGGATTCGTGCTGTTCTTACTGTACTGAAGTTCGCCGATCTCGGCCACTCTGGCCCCGCAATCTTGAACCCAGTCGTGCCCGGTGATCCCCGCATCGAGAATGCCGTCCTGCACATAGAGCGGGATCTCTTGAGGTCGCAAGAGCACCGGCGAGATTTCGGAATCGTCCACCACAGGATGGTACGAGCGGCCGGAAGTGCGAAAGTTCCATCCAGCGCGGCGAAACAGGGCAAAAGTCGCCTCTTCTAAACTTCCCTTGGGCAATCCTAACTTGAGCAATCAAGAGCCTCCACTGAGAGCCGATTCTACCTGCGAGCCTGGGGTAGACTTCCGACGCCCCATGCGATTCTATCGAGCAGTAGAGGTTTCCCCGCAACAGCGCCGGGCTATCCTGAGGCCGGAATCGGATCGGCCGACTCTTGAACAGATGGTCGAGGCCTTTGCTCTGATCGAAGAGATACGGCTCCACGGCGACGATGCGCTGTTAGAAATCGCCAGGAAGTTCGATTCGCCCAACCTCGCCCAACTGGAGGTCCACGATTGGAAAGACGCTCGGTGTCGACCCGAACTCCAAGCCGCGCTGGAACTGGCCGCCGAGCGAATTCGCGCGTTTCACCAAACGGATGCGCCCGCCGTCGAGCCCGCGCCCGGTTCGATCCTCCAAACCGCGCGCCCAATCGATAGAGCCGGCATTTATGCGCCAGGCGGCAAGGCGCTCTATCCGAGCAGCGTCCTAATGACCGCAATACCGGCAAAGGCAGCCGGAGTGCAAGAGGTCGTCCTTTGTACGCCGGCCCAACCCGGTGGTCGGCCTGCAGACGTCGTGCTGGCTGCGGCCGCCGTGGCAGGCGTCGATCGAGTCTTCGCGATCGGCGGGCCTGCAGCGATCGCGGCAATGGCTTATGGAACCGCGAGCGTGCCAAGGGTCGATGCCATCGCCGGACCGGGCAGCCAAAGAGTGAACCTGGCGAAGCGGCTCGTTTGGGGCGATGTGGGCGTCGATCTCTTTGCCGGCGCCAGCGAATCGGCCATCATCGCCGACGGCAGCGTCGCCCCGGCCTGGACAGCCGCCGATCTGCTGACCCAACTAGAGCACGGCGACGATTCAAGATGTCTCTTGCTCTGCACCGACGAGAGCGCGCTCAGCGCGATTCTCCAAGAAGCGCAAACGCAGATCGAATCGGCGCCGCGAAAAGCCATTCTACAGAAAGCGTTTGAAAACAGCCCCTGCGTTCTGGTCAACTCGCTAGACGAGGCGGTCTTATGGGCGAACGAATTCGCTCCTGAGCATCTCAGCCTACTGATTGAATACCCGGACAAGGCTCAGCCTTACATTAAGAACGCAGGCTGTATCTTGGTCGGCGCATGGACCGCGCAAGCAATGGGAGACTATGTCGCAGGCCCCAGCCATTGCCTGCCGACAGGCGGCGCCGCGCGATTCGCATCGCCGCTCGGCGTCGACTTCTTTATCAAGCGAACCAGCCTAATCTGGCTGACCCAGCAGGAATCGACAGCGCTGATCCAATCGGTCAGCGCTCTGGCCCAAGAAGAAGGCCTGCCCCAACATGCCAAAGCGGCCGAAATTCGACTACAATAATAGAAGAACCATGGCAAACCCAGGCATACGATACGCAGAGATTGAGCGCGAAACCAGCGAAACGCAATTGCGCGTAGCCATCGACTTAGATGGCAGCGGCGCAGGCGAGATCGATACAGGCATCGGTTTCTTCGACCACATGCTCACCCAAATCGCCTGTCACGGCCTCATCGATCTGGTCGTAACCGGGCACGGCGACCTCTATGTCGACGAGCATCATTTGATCGAAGACGTGGGCATTTGCCTCGGCAAAGCGGTCAACAAGGCGCTGGGCGAGCGCCGAGGCATTCAGCGATATGGATGGGCGACCGTGCCAATGGACGAATCGCTGGCTGCCGTTGCGATCGACTTTTCTGGACGGCCTTACTTGGCATTTGACGCCGCTTTCTCTCGAGAGAGCGTCGGACTGATGCCGACCGAAATGGTCGCCGAGTTCTTCCGAGCCTTCTCAACCCATGCGGCGGCCACCTTGCACATTCGGTTGCTTTCCGGCGAAAACGACCACCACAAGATCGAGGCCATCTTCAAAGCCTTCGCATTGGCTCTAGAACAAGCCGTCGCGCTGCACCCGAGGCAGAAAGTCGCGCCATCAAGCAAGGGCATCCTAGAAACCGCCGAATGATCGCCATAGTCGACTACGGCATGGGAAACCTGCAAAGCGTCGCCAAGGCATTGCGCTACCTGGGCGAAAACTGTGCGATAACAAGCGATCCGGAAGTCGTTGCGAAGGCGGACAGGCTCGTTTTGCCGGGCGTTGGGGCTTTTGGTCAAGCGTCGTCTCGCCTGCAAGAACTGGGCCTGGACGAGGCGATCAGGCAAAGCGTCTTAGCGGGAAAGCCCTTTCTAGGCATCTGCCTTGGCTATCAACTGCTGTTCGATTCCAGCGAAGAATCACCGAGCGCGCAGGGCCTTGGGTTTATTCAAGGGCAGGTAAGAAAATTGAAGCCGACCGCAGACGCGCGCATTCCGCACATCGGCTGGAATACCGTTCAATCGGTCGATTGCAATGCGATACCCGGATTGATAGACAATGCTCTCTTCTACTTTGTGCACAGTTTTGTGCCCGAGCCGACGGAGCGCGAGGCAATTTCTGCCTGGAGCAAACACGGCGAGACCTTCGTATCGGGTATTATGTGGCGCAACATGATCGGAGTGCAGTTCCATCCAGAAAAGAGCGGCAAAGCCGGGATGGAACTTCTCAAGGGCTGGATATCGTCAAGAAGTTGTTAAACCTGGCGAAAACTTCAGGTTGGCGCCCTTGCAAAATGGCACAAACCGTGCTATACTATAGGGCGTCGGAGAGCCCGACGAGAAACAAAACTTCGAAAGGAGGACGTACGCAATGAAGAAGCTTCTGACTTTGGCTGTAGCTGCGATGGTCGCTTCGCATTCGTTCGCGCTGATTGTCGAGAGCGAGCCTAACAACGACTCGACGACTGCCGATTCGATCGTGCGAGGCGCGGCCCCGTGGTCCGATGTTGGCGTAATGGGATTGAACGCTGGCGATGTCGACTGGTTCACTATTCACCTGAATCAGGGCGAGATCCTAACGGTTATCACCACGCCGATGGATGACACTTCCCCGTTCTTTGATCCTGACACGATGCTTGGTCTGTTTGACGCTGGTCTCGCCGAGCTCCGGTTCAACGACGATGCGGGCGGCGGATTTGGTTCGGCCGTTCGATGGGATGCTCGATACACGGGCAAGTACTACATCGCTGTAACCGGCTTTGGCGATCGCGACTTTAACGGTTCCGGCCACACCGAAGACGGCCAGTACGCTCTGACGGTCAGCATCGTTCCCGAGCCGGCCAGCATGGTCGCTCTGGGCATGGGCCTTGCCGGCATGCTTCGCCTGCGACGACGCAGCAAGTAATCCGTTACAGCCTGTAAGCTACGTCTGAATGGCGAGGGGGATCTCCTCCTCGCCATTTTTCTATGTCGACAAATCGTTGCTCGTCCCCAAGACCTTCATTCCGCCATCCCCAATCTGCTCTGGCGTTTGGCTTAACACGGCAAACCGCGCCTCCATCCCCGGCGCCAGCGAACCGATGCTCGAATCGAAAGTTGCATAGGCCCCGCCTACCGTAAACCGCTCTAACGCCTCCAACGGAGCAAGCCTCTCGGAAGCGCCAAACTCAAAGCCCGACGCGCTGCGCCTCGTAACCGCCGCTCGCCACCCCACGATCGGATCGCCCGGCACCACCGGCTGATCCGAGCTGAACGCAAACTCGATGTCCGCGTCCGCCCAAGATCGATACGGCATCAGATAATTCGCCCGCTCCCCAATGCCCTCCAGATAAGCCGGTCCAAGCCAATGCAGAAACTCGGGCTGGGCGACCGCCATGACGCCCAACCGCCGCATTCGATCCATCGAATCGGGATGCATCATCATGCAATGCTCAATACGATGCCGGTGATCTTGCACAGGGCGAGACTCAAGCGCTCGTTCGTATCCGTCTAACACGATGTCCACCGCTCGATCGCCAATCGCGTGCACGGCAATCTGCCAGCCCGCTCTATGAGCGCGAACAATTCGTTCTATCAAATCCTCCGGTTCGTAATTCAATATCCCACGGTTGGTTCCGTCTGCGTAGGGTTCTCGTAGCGCAGCCGTCCTCAGGGTCAAAGCGCCGTCGGCGAAGAGTTTGATCGGGCCAATCCTCGCGCCAGAAAAAGCAGTCCGCATCGCCGACGGATCGTCCAGCCATCCGCGCTTTAGCACAGAGCCATAGAGCGGCATCAGCGTCATCTTCACCGGGCAACCGGCCTCGCCTGCGCGAGCGTACGCCCTCAGCTCCGTTTCCAAGTCTATCCAACCGGTCGAAGCGTCCGAAGCCGCCAATATTCCCCTGTCTGCCAAACTCTTGCCCGCTGCCAGTATCCGTTCCACCATCTCGTCTTCGTTCGGTTTGGACATCAAGCGACTGACCATCGAAGAGGCCGACTCCATCAGAATGCCGGTCGGCTCTCCCTTCTCATCCCGCTCGATCTTGCCGTCCGACGGATCCTCGGTCGAGGCGCCGATCCCGGCCAACCCAAGAGCGACCGAATTGACCGCCGCCCCATGCTTGCTGACGTGATTGAGGTAAATCGGCCTCTCGGAGCTGACCGCGTCCAAATCTTTGCGCGTCAGATGCTTGCCTCCCGGCAGAAGATTCTGATCGTACGCCAAGCCCAATATCCACTCGGCAGCCGGATTGCGCGCCGACCAATCCCGCAATCGCGCCTGAATCTCTTCCACAGATCGACAGCCCCGCAGGTCGGCTTTGGCCAGATCGATCCCCAGCGAAAGAATATGGCAATGGCAATCGTTAAAAGCTGGCACGATCGAACCCTCGACGGAGACCCGCCGCGCATTGGCAAATCGAGCCCTCAATTCGCTCAATGCGCCGACAGCGGCAACCAAGCCGTTTTCTATCGCCAAGGCTTCTTGCGCGCCATTCGCCATCGTGTAAACGGTCGCGCCCTCGATAATCTCTACCATGCTTAAAGATTCCCCGCGTCGAGTTCGCTTCCTATAGGGGTAAACTCTCTATCAAACCTATTAAGGAGGGAACGCTCGTGGCAATACCCATAGGCTCAGACGCTCACGATTTCTCGTTGCCGACCGTAGATGGCGGCACAGTCTCCCTCTCCCAGTATCCCGAGGCGGTCGCATACTGCATCGTCTTTTGGTGCAACCATTGCCCCTATGTCGTCGGATACGAAGACCGCTTCATCGACCTAGTCAACCGCTATAAAGATCGAGGCGTGGTCTTCATTGCGATCAACGCGAACGATGCAAACCAGTATCCTCAAGACAGCTTCGAAGCCATGAAGCGGCGGGCGCAAGAGAAGAACTACCCGTTCATTTACGCCTATGACGAAGAACAGTCGGTCGCCCGCATGTACATGGCCGAGCGAACGCCCGAGTTCTTTCTGTTCGACTCAGAGAGAGAATTGCGCTATCATGGCCGCTTCGACGACAACCACGAAGACCCAAAGGCAGCGCAACGACACTTCTTGGAAGACGCCATCAACTCGGTCTTAGAAGGCGAGCCGCCCCACATGCCCAACACCGCCCCCATAGGATGCACGATCAAATGGAAACCATGAGAGGCGCTCTTTGAGCTTGAACTGCGTTGCGATCTACGCCGATATGGAGGGCGTTGCGGGCATCTCCGTGTGGGACCAAGTCAACGGCGGATCGCCGCAGTACGAAGAGGGAAGAAGGCTCTACACCGGAGAGATCAATGCCGCCGTTAGAGCCTGCAAACGAGCGGGCGCCAAGCGAATCGTCGTTGTGGACGGACATGGCGCAGGGGGGCAATGGTCGTTCAAAAGCCTGATCCCTGATGCATTAGAATCGGGCGCCGAATACGTCTTCTCGCTCCGCTGGTGCCGACACATCGAGCCGTTTCAATCGGGCTGCGATGCTGTGCTTTTAGTCGGCGCTCACGCAATGGCCGGAACGCCCGACGGTGTGCTGTGCCATACCGTATCGACCGAAGGCTGGCACAACGCCTGGATCAACGGCACGCTGGTCGGCGAATCGGGTTTCATTGCCGCTCTGGCAGGGCACTGGGGCGCTCCCATTGTTTTCGTATCGGGCGACGAGGCGACCTGCAAAGAGGTAACCGATCTTTTGGGCTCTAAGGTCGCGACCGCGCCTGTCAAGAAAGCCCTCCACCGATACGCGATCAGCACCTTGAACCATGCGGACGCATGTGAAATGATCGAATCTCGGGCTTATGAAGCCCTGACAAAGCGCGACTTCCCGCCCGCATGGCGACTGCCCGCGCCGGTCGAGGTGAGAGTCGAAATCACTAACCCCGACAAAGCCGCCTACTTCTTGCGCAAACCGGGAGTAACGCAAGAAGGGCGATGCGTGGTGGCCAAAGGCGAAAGCTTCTGGCAAGTTTGGGACAACTTCTGGTGGGAGACCTGATGAGCGATCTGAAAACTTCCTTGTACGAGGCGCACGTTCGGCACGGCGGAAAGATGGTGCCTTTTGCCGGTTGGGTAATGCCGATTCAGTATCAAGGCATTCTAGACGAGGCGCGCGCCGTTCGCACTGGCTGTGGCCTGTTCGACGTCAGCCACATGGCGCGAGGCTGGTTTCGGGGCGATCGCGTTCTCGACTATCTGAGCAGTCTCGTCCCGAGCGACTTGGGTCGATTGACCGATATGAGCGCGATGTACACCATTCTGACCAACCCTAACGGCGGCGTAATCGACGACATCATCATCTATCGCTTGTCCGAACCAGAATACATGGTCGTCTTTAACGCCGCAAATCGCGAAAAGGACCTCGCCTGGTTCCGCCAGCACGGGCAGGGTATCGACATCGACGATCGCACTTTGTCCACCGCAATGATCGCGGTGCAGGGTCCAAAGGCGGTCGAAACGCTGGCAGCGCTTGGGGGAACCAATCTGCCCGACGTTCCGCGATTTGCCGCCGCCGAAACGACCATTGCAGGCGTCCGTCTGTTAGCGGGCCGAACAGGATACACGGGAGAGGACGGCTTTGAGCTGATCTGCCCAGCCGACCAGGCCGACGCGCTATGGGAAGCGCTGACACAGGAAGGCGGCGTTCCATGCGGATTAGGCGCCAGAGACTTGCTGCGAATAGAAGCTGGACTGCATCTATACGGCCATGAGCTTTCCGACGAGATCAACCCGATCGAGGCCAACCTCGGCTGGGTCGTGCATCGCCTAGAGGGCTATTGGGGCTCAAAAATCATTGCACGAATCAAAGCAGAGGGCCCAATCCGGAAGCTCATGGGCATCGTGATGGACGACCGCGCCGTGCCCAGAGAAGGAAACGAAATCTGGTCGGACGACCAACGAATCGGCACGGTCAGCAGCGGCACATTTTCGCCCGTGCTGGGCAAGAGTATCGGAATGGCCTTCATCGCAACCGATTATGCGAAGGCTGGCAATCGTTGCGAAATGCGGGTGCGGGACAGGGCGTTTGGGGCGTCGATAACAACGAGGCGGTTTCTAAAGGACCAATAAAGAAAGAAGCCCCGAATGATCGGGGCTTCGATGTCTTTCAATCAGTTACTGCTTGTCCAGACGAACCGATTAGGCGCGTCGGCGTCGGGCGGCCAGCAGGCCGACCAAACCGGTGCCCAGAGCGATCATGCTGGCAGGCTCCGGAACGACTTCCACGTTCAGTCCACTGCGGGTGGCGTAGAGAGTCGTCGTAGCGTTCAGCATGCAGGTTCGGACGGTAACGCCCTCGGAGCCCACGCCGCTCAAGCGGGTCAGATCGATGACGTAGTTGCCAACCGCCGCATTGTTGGCGACCTTGATACGAACTTGGCCGACCCAGAAGCGGAACGGATCAGCAGTGCCGCCCGTCTTCAGCATCTTCAGGCTGAAGCCGTCTTCAGTGGCAATGCCGAAACTTGTGTTGGTCGGGGAGGTCGAATTGGCGCGCACTCTGCCGCCGGCTCGACCGCTGGACGACCAATCGTTATCCGCCACGTCGCTGTGGAATCGGGCATTGTTCTGAGGGTTGGTCGCATTATCAGCGCCAAAGAAATGAACGTCGAACTCAGAACTACCAGCCAGGTCGCCAAAAATGTTGACCGTAGTGGTGCTGGCCAGGCCACCGTCGCCAGGCGTAAACTCCACGCCGACCGTGAGAGTGAACCAGTCGCCAGGGTTGACCTGAATCGAAGTTCGAGGGTTGCTGGAATCGCTATCCGTCTGCGTAGCCACGCTACCGGCGCTCTGGCTGATGTTGGAGCCATCCAGGAAGAACCCGGAAGCGGCCGAAGCGCTCGCAACCATCATAACAGCGACGGCGGAAGCGACCGCAAGATGCATCAGACTCTTGTTGAAACGCATCACACACATCCTCCTTTCGAGGTTTTGGTTTAGTATCGTTGAAGCCCGACCCTCGAGCTCAACTTCGTTATTAAGTAGAATCGCGGACGATTCGAAACCGCCCACCACAGTATAGCACGGTTCGTGCCAGACTGTCAAGGGAGAATTTAAAATCCGGACAAGAGCCCCGATTGGCCGTTCATCCCTTCTGTGGGCCGTGTCGACCCCGCTTATTACGACCGAGAATAGTATAGCACAGGTTTCGCCGATTCGCAACAGATTCCGTTAAACTTCCGTTAATCGCCGCCCTTCGGGTAATATCGCCCAGACATGTTCCCCAGGCGAGGACAAATCGCCCTCTCCCTTCTGCCCGGCGTCGGCGCCAAATCGTTGCGTCGAGCCCTGGAGCGACAAGCCGCTATACCCCGGTCTTGGGACGAACTGGTCTCTCTGCCCGCTCCCCAAATCGCCGAAGAATACAGCCTGCCCGAACAATCCGTAACCGAGCTCCAATCCAAGGCCTCCCAATACGACGCCCAAGCCGCAGAAATCGAATCGCTCCTCGCCCGCGCCGGCGCCTACTGGATGACGATCGCCGATTCGGCCTATCCCAACCGCCTGCTCGCGCTAGACGAGCCGCCGCCCATCCTCTACGGCTACGGCGACTGGGAACTGCTCTCCAAGCCCAAAGCCGCCCTCATGCTCTCTCGCAAGTTTAGCGACGCCGCCGGACAAGAGACCGAAGAACTCGCGCGCCTCTTTGGAGAGCAGGGCTTTACAATCGTAACCAGCCTCCACCCAGAAGGCTATCGCCGGTCGGTCATGGCCTGCCTCAGACACAACTTGCCCTACTGCTTGGCGCTCGATAGAGGCCTGCTAGACGCATTTGGCGACGACCTAAGAAAGGAGCCGCTGGCTGCAGCCCGCATCTGGCGAGCCGAGTTCGATCCCTACCGTGCATTGGCAATCAGCGCCTTTCGACCCCGAGACCCCTGGAGAGCGCCCTCCGGTTTGTTGCGAGACGAACTGGTTATAGCCCTCTCCGATACCGTGATCGCGGTCGAGATCAGCCAGGGCGGACAGATCGACCGATTGCTCAAAGACGCCGTCCGCAGAGGCCAGGACGTTCGAGCGATAGCGACCGAAGACCGACCGGGCAACCAAGAGCTGATCGAAGCGGGCGCAACGCCCTTTGGCGCCCCATGAAACTCTCGATCTGCATCGTAACCTGGAACTGCCGCGACCTTCTGCGCGCCTGCCTAGAATCTATCCCCCGGCGCGACGACTTTGAGACCATCGTGGTGGACAACGCCTCTAACGACGGCACGGCACAAATGGTCGAACAGGAGTTCCCCTGGGTTCGCCTCATCGCCAACGATCAGAACCAACTGTATGCCAAAGGCAACAATCAAGCCTTCGAAACTGCAATGGGAGAATTCGTCCTCATGCTCAACCCCGATACCGAACTCGAACCCGACGCGCTGGACAACGCCTTGGCCGTTCTCGATGAGCATCCCGATGTCGGCGCGGTCGGCGGCCTCCAGAGATTCCCAGACGGCACAATCCAGCCCTCAGTGCGCGGCTTTCCGACGCCCTCCGCGCTCTTTTACGAAACGATCGGCCTGGCCCGGATCTTCCCACGCTCAAAAAAACTAAACGTCTATCGGATGCGATGGTTCAAATACGACCAAGAAATCGAAGTCGATCAACCAATGGCGACCTTCCTCATGACGCGGCGAATCGTCATAGAGCAAGTCGGCGGTATGGACGAGCGCTTTCCCCTCTTCTTCAACGACGTCGATTGGTGCTATCGGGTCAGGCAGGCCGGCTGGAAAATCCTCTTCAGCCCCAACGTCCGCCTCGTCCACCACGGCGGCGCCAGCACTAGCCAAGCGCGCAAGTGGGCGATCCGAGAATCCCACCGCTCCCTAGAAGAGTTCTATCGAAAACATTACCAAACTCGCCTCTGGCCCTCGCTCTACTGGACGATTGTCGGACTGATACGAATAACTGGCTTCTTACGCCCGCTCAAAGCCAAGAACTGAAACCTCAGACCAAAGTCCCTGGGCGCGATCAACCGCGCCCAGGTATTCTCACGAGTACTATGAGCGTGCTACCCATCATCTTAGTCCGCGGTTTCGATCTGTTGGGCGGAAGCGCCGCCGACCCTTTCCACGGCTGGAACGAAGGAACCGTCAACCCGCACAAACTGGGCGACAACTACATCTACGAAGGCATGGTGGTTCGATTCCTCAAAACCGAACTCAAACTGCCGCAAGATCAAGGCTCCACCACCTACCTCGATGCGACCAACGCCCTCAACTACGCCGCCAGCACGCGCCAACAGACCGGAATCGACCCCAACCGCCTGGCTAGGCTCAAGACAGACTTCGGACACCTGCCCGAATCCACCCTGACCGAATGGCTGACAGGACGCATCTGGGTGGACGAAACCATCGCCAAACAGTACAAGGGCAAGCATAACACCTTCTGGGTCTTTCGATACTACGACTTTGCCGGGGCGGCGGCCAAACGCAGCCTGGAAGTGGAGGCCGACGGCCTGGCCGAGACCATCGAGCGCGTCCTGGCCATCACCGGCGCGCCGTCCGTCTATCTCATCTGCCACTCCATGGGCGGCGTCATCGCCCGATGCATGATGCAGCGAACCTACCTGCTAAAGCAGAAATCGGCCGGCCTGAACATGACCGACGACCAATTCGTCCTCACCGCGCCCCCGGCAGCCCGCACCGCCGCCAAAAAACTCGCCCTTAGCCGCGTGGCCAAATGGATCACTATGGGCACGCCCCATCGCGGAGTGCCCTTCCAAGTGGTCCCGACCGACTTCTACGCCGAGACCGAGTACTTTAACGCAGAGTTTTTTGCCCGCAAAATGGGCAAGAAGAGCGATGACAAACGGACGCCAGACCAGTTCTTGGGCGACACGAAGGCCTTCTTCGATCCCGAGCGCGTCCTCTGTGTCGTAGGCACTAATCACCGCGCTTATGGCGGCGTCATGGGCAGCGTAACCCGCTCCGCAAACCAGGTCGTGTCGTGGCTGCAGGGCAAAGAAGCCAACCACAGCGACGGTTTGATCAAGCAATCTTCCGCCGCCCTGGCCGGAGCCTACAAAGCCTTCGTGCACAAGCCCCATACCGGGCGCGACAGCCTCATCTCGTGCCGAGAAAGCTTCGAACTCGCCGTGCGCTTCCTGTTCGGCGACGTTCGAGTCAGACTGCGACTGGAAAGCCTGACGATCCGAAGAAGCAAGAAGATCATGTCGCGATTAGGACAAATGCTGGACGGCAAGCCCGAATACTTCATCGGCTTCTCCGTCAAACCGCGCCGAGTGGACTTCTTCCTCAATCAGATGACCAAAGATTCGGAAAACTGCTTCGGCCCCTTCAGCACAGAAGCGATCAAAACGGACCAGATCAAGTGGGACAAAGAGGACAAATCGAAGGACGGTGTCGTGTTCGAAGGCGTCTTCAACTCCGCGCTGGCCAACTTCAACCCAAAAACCGATGAGTTCAAAGACCTGGCCTATCGAGTCGACATCTACATCGGCGAGCGCGATTCCTACCTCCTGGGCTTTTCCGACACCAAGATAGTCGACGATACCTTCTACATGCTCTTGGTCAACGAGGGCGGAGCGCTAAAGGCCGTGCTGGTGCCCAACGACAGAGGCACGAACGCAGGCATGATCGCCCAACCCCTGGTCAACAATCGATGCCGGTTCGTCGTCCCCAGCGGCCTCGTCCACGAAAACGTCGCCATGACGCTCTCGTTAGAAATCGACCCCAGCCAAAGCGCCCTTATGCCGACTGGATAGCGCGACCTCTATGGAACCCGCTTAAGAATCGCGCCGCGAGGTCGAGCGTTCGGAACGCCAGGCTTCTGCCTGGCAGACGAAACGGGGCCGCCCGGGAGGGCGAGCGTCCCCGCGAGCCCAAAACGGACCCGTCGGGAGGGCGAGCGTCCCCGCGAGCCCAAAACGGACCCGTCGGGAGGGCGAGCGTCCCC